>NZ_JAAHGM010000099.1:14225-18317 GCF_010692625.1 Okeania sp. SIO2C2 | reverse complement strand
GACCTCCTCAGGAGGACCTCCTCAGGAGATCGAGAATATAGAATAGGGGAAAAAGGTAGAATCTAGGTCCCCAAGCTTCACAATTTCCCCTACTCTTCCCCCTCTTCCCCCTCTTCCCCCTCTTCCCCCTCTTCCCCCTCTTCCCACACTCCCGTTTATAGATCCGTTTAGGGGTTCTATACTGTAGGATTAAATTTTTGAGCTGATAAAATCTTACTTTTGACTTTTGACTTTTGACTTTTGAATTAATAACTATGTTACCAACTGATTTACTTTCTCATCGGCAAACAGGAGAAACAATTATTCCTCAAAAACTCAAAATTGATGCTAAAAATTTAGCCATTGCCACAGAAATGATTAACTCTTTCCAAGAAACAGTAGGAAAAACTCAAGGAGAACTTGATAAACGTTTACAAGAAATTGAAGGAGATGACCCCAACTACCGTTTCAAAAGAGGATTAGCACATATGCTTAGAGGCAGTTTTTCTACCTTTGAAATTATCAGTCCTCTCGAACCAATAGAATTAAGAAAACGTGTTTTTACTACAGCAGCAGAAGTTGTTCCTAGTATTCCATCAACAGAATTAACTCTAGAAAAATTAGCAGCACAAATGAGTCAAGAATTAAACCGAGAAGTTATGCCTGATGAGATTAAAAAAGGTCTCTATGCTGACTTACAAGAAAATAGAATTTTGACTCAATTTGATGCTCCTACATCAGAAGCTTTATTACATAGATATAATCTGTCTCAAGTGCAAGGTATTTTTTATAAAGCTAGTCACATTGAATTAAATGCTCATCGCAATGATCCAGGAGAATACAAACTCTTATTTAGGTATGTAAAATTATTTCAATTAATGACTTATATCGAAGGAGATGCTGACCATGGTTTTACCCTCACAATTGATGGTCCTTATAGTTTATTTAAACCCAGCACTCGTTACGGTTTAGCACTAGCAAAAATGTTACCTGCATTACTACACGTTACAAAATGGAGTTTACACGCAACCTTACAAAATCGTGACACCTATAGTGGAGCTTGGAAAAAAGGTCGATTTAGTATTAATTCTGATTGTGATTTAGTTAGTCATTATCCACCTGGAAAACCTTACGATAGTATGTTAGAAGCATCATTTGTAGAACGTTGGGTAAAGTTAAAAACCGAGTGGAAGTTAGAAAGAGAAGTTGATTTAATTCCCATTCCTGGTAGTGTAATGATTCCTGATTTTAGACTGGTACATCCCAGTGGAGAATCATATTTATTAGAAATAGTTGGATATTGGCGACCGGAATATTTAAAAAAGAAATTTTATCAGGTGCAGAGTGCTGATTGTGATCATTTAATATTGGCAGTTTCCGAACGACTAAATTTGGAAAAAGCTGGTGTAAAAGTGAAAGATGTGCCAGTACCTATTGTCTGGTTTAAGGATAAGTTATTACCTAAATCAGTCTTAGAAGTTTTGGAATCTATTTAATGTTCGGTAATGGGTAATTGATAATAGTTCAAAAAACATTGATTGTCGGTGGAAAAATTAACTTATTGAACAGAAAACCTACTATAAAAAATCTCAAATAATTACGTAAGCATTTCCTGCGGAATGCTGCGCAAACAGCCGTTAGCTATCAGCAATCAGCTATTGCTTTTAGTTTTAGATATCTGAAACTTTACAGGACTTACGCAAAGACGCTATATATAGCGTCTGGTAATGTAGAGCGATCGCTATGATTTTTTAAGCGATCGCCTCAAGACAAATATCATGATCATGGATTAGGCCAAGAAACAATATATAGCTATATTTTACTGACCTAAGTTTGGTAGATGTTGCTCCATGTTAATAAATTCCATCAAAATACTCTAATGATAATATAATCATCTAGATTTGATATGAGATGTCAGGATGGAATCGCTTTGAGAAGGGAATGGTGCGTATTGATTACTCAACTTTGAGGAGGTACTCATTTACCCAGGAACTGACCTTCTTCAGTGCATCCTGTGACTCTTTCGTATCTGGCAATTTTTGCTGGAAGACGTGGGGCATCCCCTCATAGATATCGAGCTTGACAGTTTGACCCGCTTGATCGAGGGCCTGATATAACCGGACAAAGTTGCTCAGGAAGATCTCTTTCGTCCCACCCTGAATCAAAGTCGGCGGAAAGCCTGCCGAGAAGTCCCCGTATACCGGGGACACATAGGGCCGCTGGTGATCTTCTTTGTTAGCGTAGGCTAAGGCTGAGGGGCCGAGGCGATCCTCGTAGGTATAGTAGGGTTCGGCGTCACGCAGCGTTACATAGGTATCACCCGTCTCAGAGATATCGGCCCACGGCGACCAAAGTACAAGCGCGGCTGGCATACCCATGCCCAAGTCTCTCATTTTGAGCGTACTGCCAGCGGCAAGTCCACCGCCAGCAGAGTCTCCGTAGAGAACAATGTCATCCATGGCGTAGCCTTGCGCCAGAAGAGCTTGGAAAACGGAGACTACTTCATCCGTTGTTTGCTGCCACTTCGAGTGGGGAGCCAAAGTGTAGTCAATGCCAATGACTTTGAGATCAGTGGCATTGGCAAAAATAGCCATATTCTTCAGAGTTCCTTTTGCTGAATTCAAGACATAGGCACCCCCATGGGTATAAACGGCAACCTTTTCCTCGCTAGCAAGGGAACTGGGAGTAACCTCGACAACGGGCACGCCACCGATTTCAATCTCTCTGTATTCGATGTCGAAATCCGCCGCAATTTCATCCGCCTCAGCCTCAGCCTCAGCGATTTTTTCCGTCTGACGCTTTGTCCATTCAGCGATGTCATCAGGCGCGGGGGCAGAATTTTCACGGGTTTTGCTCTTCTTCAGAAGAAAGGCTTCCCACTCTGGAGAGATTGTGTCAGGCACATAGCTCCAAAGTGGTAGTGAATCGCCAGTGTAGTATTCTACTATGGCAGGGTGTATGGCTAACACCAACAAAAAGCTAGTCAGTACAGCTATGGTGATGACGGTGAATCGTTTGATCATGTGAGCTTTTCTCCTCAAAGGATTAACAAAATCTTGATCGTAGGTTTGCATCAAAAGGCTTTATCGTAGTCAGTCCAGCGAGGGGAAATTCTGGAGTTACCAAATAATATCCTTTTCATAAATAACACTATAATAACACTATTTTTGAGTGGATTATTGACTGACCAGTTGGTTAGAAAATTAGAGGATTCATCTAGGCTGTTTGAAAGCCATGAGCAACAGCCGGAGTGGGAAAAAATCCCAGAGTTATAACAATCAGGAAAATGATACATAGGCAACGTCGTATCGGGTTGGATTCCATAATCCGCCTTGGATTCAAATCCAAGGCTAATAGCTTAAGCGGGGCTGAATGCTTTTATAGCGCTACCCATTAAGGTGTTTGACATGAATAAAAGCTGAAACCCTTTTGTATTCCCCTTCACTTTAAAGATGTCACAAATAGTTTCAAACTTTAAATGTTAAATAATTTCCTATACTGATAGAAGGAGATGCTGACCATGGTTTTACCCTCACAATTGATGGGCCTTATAGTTTATTTAAACCTAGTACTCGTTACGGTTTAGCACTAGCAAAAATGTTACCTGCATTACTACACGTTACAAAATGGAGTTTACACGCAACCTTACAAAATCGTGACACCTATAGTGGAGCTTGGAAAAAAGGTCGATTTAGTATTAATTCTGATTGTGATTTAGTTAGTCATTATCCACCTGGAAAACCTTACGATAGTATGTTAGAAGCATCATTTGTAGAACGTTGGGTAAAGTTAAAAACCGAGTGGAAGTTAGAAAGAGAAGTTGATTTAATTCCCATTCCTGGTAGTGTAATGATTCCTGATTTTAGACTGGTACATCCCAGTGGAGAATCATATTTATTAGAAATAGTTGGATATTGGCGACCGGAATATTTAAAAAAGAAATTTTATCAGGTGCAGAGTGCTGATTGTGATCATTTAATATTGGCAGTTTCCGAACGACTAAATTTGGAAAAAGCTGGTGTAAAAGTGAAAGATGTGCCAGTACCTATTGTCTGGTTTAAGGATAAGTTATTACCTAAATCAGTCTTAGAAGTTTTGGAATCTATTTAATGT
>NZ_JAAHGM010000099.1:0-14125 GCF_010692625.1 Okeania sp. SIO2C2 | reverse complement strand
AGTTTCCGAACGACTAAATTTGGAAAAAGCTGGTGTAAAAGTGAAAGATGTGCCAGTACCTATTGTCTGGTTTAAGGATAAGTTATTACCTAAATCAGTCTTAGAAGTTTTGGAATCTATTTAATGTATAGAATCTATCCTGTCCGTTCCTAAAATCTTTGTTTTATTTATAGAACCCATTTGGTATCTTTGCACGGGTTATGTGCTTTTTGCTACAGAACTAAGAACTTAGATAGGGTGCCCGTCGGTAGGGCAATGTACAAAAGTTAGGAAATTCAGGAATGAGAATAGGGCAAAAAGGTTGAAATTTGTTCCCTACTTCTTATATTTAAGGGAACCGCTCAATAATCCGGGGTAAATAGGTAAATGGCAAGGCTCAAACGGCGTAAAATCCTTCCTAAACTGGTAGTCCACCCCTATTTATTGAGCGGATACTATATAAATGGGTTCTACATAGCAAGCGATCGCCCTTAATTTGCTAATCATTTGATATTCCAGTCAGGTCAAAAAATAAAATCAAAAATCAATACATACTGCCAAAATTTTGATTTACAAAAATTTGTTTATATACTATAGTAAGAGTTTTGGCAGATAAATATTCTCTCATCAAGGCTAATATGACAACGCAAAGTCGTAAAGGGCCTTCCAAGCGGAAGAGTATTAAAAAGTGTGCTAAGAGTATAATTACTTATTTAATTTTCTTGCCCACAAGAAATTCCTACCTAAGTGTGTCACAAACCCACGGTTAATTGCTCCGCAATATAACGGGGGCAGCGAGATTGTCCATGATGTGACCAGTTCCCTAGAATTTCTAGGAGCCGTTATTTAGTTCATGACACCTCTGGGTGCGTGCCAGCCTTGAGCAACTGTCGTCTAATTTTAAACATCTTTAAACGGGCTAAGGAAGTGAATTAGACATCACAAGACTAAATAACAGAACGAGGCAAACATTACCCCGGTCCGGGAGATCAAAAATGTCAAACTTTGTATTTGTTTTAGACACAACCAAAAAGCCATTAAATCCTGTTGATCCAGCACAGGCAAGACGGTTATTAAAACAAGGGAAAGCTGCTGTTTTTCGGCGGTATCCTTTTACCATTATTCTTTTTGAGGAGATAACAGAAACACCCAAAAATATAACCTTGAAACTAGATCCAGGAAGCAAAACAACTGGAATAGCTTTAGTGCAAAATAATCAGGTAATTTGGGGAGCCGAATTACAACATCATGGCCAACAAATTCAAGATGCTTTAACCTCAAGACGACAATTAAGAAGGGGAAGACGAGGACGAAAAACTCGTTATCGTCAACCCAGGTTTCTGAACAGAAAACGCTCTGAAGGTTGGCTACCTCCAAGTTTACAGCATCGAGTCGATACAACAGTAACTTGGGTAAAAAGATTAATCAGGTATTGTCCTATTAATTCTTTGGCTATGGAGTTAGTTAAATTCGACTTACAAAAGCAGGAAAATCCGGAAATTAGTGGAGTCGAATATCAACAGGGAACCCTTTATGGTGGGGAAGTTAGAGAATATCTACTAGCTAAATTCAATCGAAGTTGTCAATATTGTGGAGCGACAGATAGGCCTTTTGAAGTTGACCACATTCACCCGAGAAGTAAAGGAGGAAGTGACCGAGTTTCTAACTTAACTTTGGCTTGTCATAACTGCAATCAGTCCAAAGGAAATCAAGATATTAAAGATTTCCTTAAAGAAAAACCGAGCCTAGTTAATCACATCTTAATACAGGCAAAAACGCCATTAAAAGATGCTGCAGCAGTTAATTCTACTCGTTTGAAACTGTTGAATTCTCTACGATAATTAGGATGACCAGTAGAAACAGGCAGTGGTGGATTAACTAAGTTTAATCGAAAAAAATTAAAAATTCCTAAAACTCATTGGCAAGATGCAAGTTGTGTAGGACAAATACCTGATGATTTGATATTTAAAACCAATCAACCTTTGCTGATTCAAGCAACAGGATACGGAAAAAGAAAACGATGCCGTCCTAATAAATTTGGTTTTCCCATAAGTCATGCTCCTAAAGCTAAATTTTTTCAGGGATTTTAAACAGGAGATTTGGTTTCAGCATCAATCCCTAAAGGTAAATTTGCCGGACTTTATGTAGGCAGAATTGCTATTAGGTTCCGTCCTAGTTTTGTTCTCAAATTACCTGAAAAAAAGTTCGATGTTAACCCCAAATACTTAACTCTTATGCACAAAAATGACGGATACAATTATGCTTTTTAACAAAGGTGCGCTTTGCTCAATTTATTTGTTGAACTCTATTCCCCTCACTGTTAAGCTTCGCTATAACGGGAGTCCCCTGGAGATGTAAAGATGGATTTACCGATTGGGATCGACAAAATCAATAGTTATTCTGTGACAACTAAAGAGTAACAGAAATAAAAAGCCGAAAGAAAATAGTATTCCTTAGAATTATAGGAGTAATCTTCAAAGGATAACTCTGTTAATAGAGGGAATTAAAATTATCATCTTCTGCTTACTATGCAAGTAGAATACTGCTAAATATTTATAGTTAATCCTGAAGGATATATCCTTCATAAAAGCTAACTAATATAAATTCAATCAAAGTTTATTCACTATACAAAACAGGAGGTAACGTCATGAAAATCAAAACTCAACTACATACCGAAGCTGTAAAAATAGCTTTGCTTTCCCTATCAGAGATGGAACTATATAATACTATTCATAATTGGCTTGAACGAATATCTCAAAAAGATTGGGAAGCAGAATTATTAGATGAAATGCAGTTTGCTTTAGGTTATGAATTAGAGTCAGGAGAAACTCTACAATCTTATAGAAGTTGGGATGAATTGATGTATTGTGAACCTGACTGTGAAGATGTCTACTTAATCGCGCCATCACCTTTGAAATTACACAGATATATAGAGCAGATGGACTCACATTCTTTTTATCACAATATAATTTCTATTGCTGGAAAAGCTTATAGTGAAGGAGAAATGGGTTATCCACCAAATGCCTTTTGTGATGGGTATCAATTTATGGAAAACTTAGTTGCTAGTCTCAGAAAAAATCAACCTTGCCAAGAAAAAAATTATCCTTCAGAAATTTTCAGAATTGTGAATCAAACTCCAAATAATGAACAGTTTTTTCAAGTATCAGAACATTGGCGGACTTACAATGGAGATAAAGTAACTGATTTTGTGCTTTTGACCTCTAATTAGTAATTGCAGGAAGAACCAGGCAAGTACATAAATAAGTTTGTTTATGGTATTTATGATGGGTTATCTGATGTGATAATCCATATTCTTATTAAGAATATTTCCTCTTTTTTACTAAAAAAACAGAATTTGGGATGCACTTTCTGAAGGCTATTCATAAATACTAAAAAGCTGACTACTGATGCACTTCAATGCTAACTTGCTATATCTATAGCAATCCTATTTCAGTTATGAAAAAAAATCTTTGAATTTAGGAAACAGGGAATAGGGGTAAAAGTTTCAGGGTTTTTATATATCCTGAGATTTTTTACAAATGATTTATGATTGCTATACATCAAATTTAACAATTAATAATTAATAATTAACAATTACCTCTCTCTGAAAACCAATAGGATTGACTAAAAGGGGAATTTTTTTTCTTTAAAAGAGAGGCTTTATACCAAACGTGAAAAAAGAATGTTACCAATAATAAGCACCAGCCAAAAGACTTGAGCTAGGATATCTATTTGATGAAAAATATAAATTTTCTGGTAATAAACAAAATTCAAGCTATTTCTACTAACTACTGACTACTGATTATTGACTACTTACTACTAGCAAAAGTCGTTCGTATTTGTAGCAAACATTTATCAAATTGGTATTATACAATTTTGAAAAAAGAATGTTACGAATAGTAAGAGGGATAAAAATAATTTTCAGGAGACATCCCTTTGACAAAAAAGATGATTTCCAACCTAAAAAGTGGTATTGAAGCCATTCATTATGACTCCTGACTCCTGACTTCCCCTCCTGGGAGGGGGAGGGGCGAGGGGTGGGTTGACTCCTAAAAAATCCCCTAGTTATTTGTAGCAAACATTTATCAAATTGGTATTAAACCTTGATTATTCGGTAATACAGAGAGAGATTGCTAAATCACTTCTAATTTTTTTGATGATCATTACCAAATATTAGTATCCTCTTGATAATTGCCATGACAACGTTACTAATGCCTGATCATGAAAATCCTCAATTTCAGACTTATATTACCTCAATTAATCCCCAGTATCTGACTAATAGACATCTCCAAAAATCAAAAATAAAATCAATTTTTATCCCTATTTCCTATTCCCTATTCCCTCTTTGGAAATATCTATTTTTCGGCGTTGCACAGTGACGAATGATTTTATATTTTTGATGAATAGGATTTTGGATTTGATAATTGCTAGAATGACTAATTAATAGTTTTTTTAGTTAAAGTCTAAACTAATTTTTGGTAATATCATTCCATAATGTGCAACCCCTATTTTTCACTTGTGGCTGATTTACTTTGTTAACATTAGGACTTACACAAAAGACGAAATTATACAGGATTTCTAGGGGTTAACAGCCCTTAATATCTACCATAAGTGGTAGTTTGCGTAAGTCCTGAACATTATTGAACTCAGAGTTTATTGCCATTTAGAACGAGTATTTTTTGCAGTTGAAATGATAGGATAAACACTATAAACCATACCTTCTAGAAATAGAAAAAATTGAGAAAAATCACCAATGGCATTAACTATCAACGAACTATTTGATGAACAATTCTATTTAGAAACCTACCCAGGAGTGGCTGAAGCAGTCGCCAATGGCACAGTCAGTAATGGCTTTTTCCATTTTATTAGGTTTGGTCAATTTGAAAGTCGCGACCCCAACGCTATTTTCAATACTAATTTCTATCTCGCTAATAACCCTGGAGTTGCTGCTGCTGTAGAACAAAATCTTTTGACACCTACAGAACACTTCATCAATTTTGGTCAATTTGAACAACGTAACCCCAGTACTTTATTAGACACCAGTTTTTATCTAGACCGTTACTCAGATGTTGCTGAAGCATTAGTAACTACCTCACTGACAGCAACAGAACACTTTCTCAATGCTGGTCAATTTGAAGGACGGTTGCCACGTTTGTTATTCAGCGATATCTATGTATTTGGTGATAGTTTGTCTGATACAGGCAATGCTTTTATCGCTACTGGCGGTCTGTTACCACCCAGTCCTCCCTATTTTGAAGGTCGCACTAGCAACGGCCCTCTATGGATAGAAACTCTTGCACCACAATTAGAGTTAACATCTAACCCCGGTCTCAATTTTGCAGTGAATGGAGCCACCACAGGATTTTTGAATGATACCAATAACCTATTGCCAGAAGGTACTCCCCCACTGTTAATTGGACTGCAGACACAAATTGACAATTTTATTGCAGAGACTCCAGAAACTGATCCTGATGCTTTATATGTAGTGTGGGCAGGTGCAAATGATTATTTAGGGGGTAGCACCCAAGGTGTGCAGTCAAGTGTGGGTAATTTGTCAGTGGCAGTAAATAAGCTAGCAAGCATTGGAGCCAGAAATTTTCTGTTGCCAAATTTACCAGATCTAGGTTTGACTCCACTCGCACAGAGTTTACCCCCAGAACTACAACAGGGATTAAGTTTATTAAGCGAAGGTCACAATAGTGGGTTAGCAGCAGCTTCCCAAATATTAGAGCAAGACCCGAATATTAATATTATTAGCCCTGATTTTAGGACTATCTTTGACAATATTATTGCTAACCCTAATGATTTTGGCTTTACGAATGTCACGGATAATTTCTTAGCTTCTGGAGCAATTAACCCCGATGATTTTTTATTCTTTGATGACATACATCCTACTACCAATGGCCATAATTTTGTGGCAGATACAGCAATAAAATCCATTACAGAGATTTCAGAATTGGTTAGTATTTTGGAGGCTTCTGAAGGCTAATATCAAATTCGGTAGCATTGTTGTCATTAGCAGTCCTCAGGAGTCAGGAGTTATATCATGTCCGGATAATTAGTTATAAAAAAACTTTCTCCTTCAACTCCAGTTCTTCTTCTTTCTTCCCTCTTTCCTCCTGACTCCTGAGGACTGTACGTCGCCAATCCGACGGCTCCCCTACCTGAGGACTCCGTAGTTATTTATTTATCACTGTTCAACCGGACATGATATTAGGAGAAGACATGATATTATTTCATTAGACATCTCTAAAAATCAAAAATCAAAGCCATTCTTATCTATAAAATTTTCAATTTATACCAATTTGATAAATGTTTGTTACAAATGGTAGAAGTTAAGAAAGAAGGAAGAAGGGGCAATATTATGTGCCCCCTTCGGAGGAGCTACGCTAACGGAAGAAAAGTTATAATCAGGCTCGTAGTTGTGCTTTAGCCCTAATATAAAATGAACTAGAGCAGCTATTTTTAAGCATATAGCGCTGTGCGCAGGCAACAGGGAACAGGCAACAGCTCATCTGGGGGAATAAAAAACCGATAATATAAGAGACTGTTTGTAAAAGGAATATTAAATCCAGGCGTAGGGTGGGTTAGGTGACAATAACTATGAATCATAACAAAATTTAACTTTCCGCCGTAACCCACCGAATATTAAGCACTCTGACCGTCTTAATCTTTAGTTTACAAACACTCTCTAAGGCTTTTAGCTATTGGAAAGTTCTTGTAATTTGTAAATATGCCAGCGCACATTGCTATATCTGATCGACATCTACCTTTTTGTAGCATTCTTTTTTCACCCTTGGTATTAGCATTAATTATTCTTATTTTTACTTCTCCCCCACTCCCCTATTCCCCTACTCCCCTACTCCCTCACTCCCCCACTATTATTCCCCCCATCTATACCACTTGCGAAAATTAGAACCATCACTAACTGCTAAACCTATTTGATGCTGACTCGATAACTCATCGTGACCTCCTTCATTCGCACCGATATAGTACATCCGAAAACTACCATCTGCCATCGGTACAACACAAGGAGTACCGATCGCCTGTGCATCCCAACGACCAGAACCTTTTGGAGCATGACTAAAAATAGATCCACCAACTTCTGAACCTGGTTGTTTTTCCCAGTTAATGCCATCAGTAGAAATAGCTAAACCAATAGAATGATATCCACTCTGGTTTACTCCTTCGTAAAACATCAAATACTGACTGTCTATTTTCAGGACGTGATGAGTACCGATACCCCGTTCATCAAAGCTTCCCGGTTCTCCTAGTCCTAAAATTTGACCTACTTTCTCCCACTGAAAACCATCTTGGCAAACTGCTAAACCTACTAAAAATATTCTTTCTGGGTTTAGGGTGATTAACTGTTGAATAAAAATTGTAGAAAGTAGTTGCTATTTGTAGAAAAATGTTTTAATATTAAACAGGTAACTAAAGCTTAGGAAATATCTAAAGGTGAATGAGACTTGTTGACAGACATATTATTAACCGAACACATCAGTATTGGGCTTGGTGTGATGACTTAGCCTTTAAGTCAAAAAACTTGTATAATTTGGCTAATTATTATTGTCGTCAGCATTTTTTCAAGTGCTCAAAAAGTCTGGATTTAACTAAACTGTACCACGCCACCAAAGATAGCGATGCCTATAGAGCATTACCAACCAAGGTATCAAAACAAATAATCAAATGCTTGGTTGCCACTTGGCGTGGTTATTTTCAGGCCATCAAAGAATGGTCAAAACATCCAGGGAAGTTTTTAGGTAAACCCAAAATACCAAAGTATAAAAATAAAACTCAAGGTAGGAATGTAGTTATATATTCCAAAGAATCAGTCTATAAAGCTCCTCTCAAAGATGGTATTTGTCACTTATCTATGAGTGATATCAAAATACCTGTAGTTGTGGATACTGTGATCGAAGTGAGAATAGTTCCTGCTACTGCCTGCTATATAATTGAAGTTGTGTATGAAAAAAAGAATCAACCACAAATAGACTCAAGATATGTAGCCGGGATTGACTTAGGGATTGATCGATTAGTAGCTCTATCTACAAACAAGCCCGGTGTTAAACCTATGCTGATTAACGGGAAGCCACTAAAAAGTGTCAATCAACTATATAACAAGCGAAAAGCTAAATATCAAAGTCATCTCAAAGGCAACAGAAAAACTAGCCGTAAAATTGAAGCGTTAACCTATCACCGAAATCGTTTTGTCGAGAATTATTTGCATAACACCAGTAAATTAGTGGTTCAGTATTTAACCAGAAATAATATTGGTACTGTAGTCATTGGAAAAAATGATAACTGGAAACAAGGTGCAAATATAGGCAAAAAAAACAACCAAAATTTTACCCAAATACCACATGATAAGTTAGTCAAGCAAATTACTTATAAATGTCAGCTAGCAGGAATCAAGGTAATTGAAACAGAGGAAAGCTATACAAGCAAAACATCTGCCCTTGACCTTGAGCAACCAATTAAATATGAAACTTATGGGGGAAAACGAGTCAAACGTGGTTTATTCAGGAGTGCAACTGGTATAGTCATTAATGCCGATGTTAATGGCAGTATTCAAATAATTAGAAAGAAATTCCCAGAGGCATTTACTGCCGAGGGAATAGTGAGCTGTGCCGTACAGCCAATATTGGTTAATCCAATATCAAGATAAAAGCTCAGATCGATTTTCTACAGTTTTTTTCGTACGGTGTGGTAGTACATTTTCCAGGAGGAGCCATCTCTCAGCACTTGTGGCCAACCACAAAATAAAGCATCAAATTCTCCTGGTTGACCAAGACTCAAAAATGCACCTCGGTGAGGACCTTCCAATCTTACCCAGTTAATGCCATCACGAGAAACTGCACAACCAGGGAGCATCTGAATACCTTTAGCTTGAAACTTTCCTAGTTCTATAACTTGGCGATCGCCACCAAAATACCACATCCAGTAAAGACCGTCACTGAAGTAGACATCACTCACTCCAACATGAGCAGAATCAAATCTATTTTCGTCTGGGTGAGGTTCAAATATAGCTCCCATTAGACATCTCCAGAAAAGAGGCAACAGGCAACAGGCAACAGGCAATAGGGGGAAAAAATTGATAATTTATGGATAAGAATTGATTCTATTTTTGATTTTTGGAGATGTCTATTGTTAAGGGACCTTTTATTCTTTGCCATTTGACGCCATCAGAGGAAATAGCCAGACCACAACGACCTGTTGGTCAATTGATTTGGCGGTCAAAACTGGCATCCCGCCCATAATACCACATTTTCCAGGTGCCATCTGGACTATGAAGTACGCACGGTGAGGAGACCCTCTCGGAGTCCCACCAACCTTCAGTGCCAGGAGTAAGTACGAGACCGGGTTGATTAATTTGTGTTGATTTCATCTCAGACATTATTTCCGTTCCAATGATTTAATTAAGGGATGACCGTCATTAAGTAGTTCCTTCAGTTTATCAAATGCTGTTGACTGTTGACGAACATGAGCATCAATAAATAAACCTATTGTTTCTGCCATTAGAGAACGAATTTCATCTTCTGGTTGAGTTGCAGGAAAGTCGAGAAAAGGTCTACCTGTTGTGGAGTCAAATGGATAAGCAAAAGAAAAGTGGTTAGCTCCCTCGACTAACATCAAATAGCTATCATTTCTTCCTCCTGAAATTGCTTCGTGAAAAGTCCGCTCTACTGGTGTTGTGGCTTCTTCCCAAACAGTACCATAACGGTGACTACTATTAGCAATGACTCCATCGCAAGTACCACCTATTAACAACAGTGGCAGTAAGTCAGGGAGAGGTAAAATTGTTGCTGCTTCATATCCCATCATTGTTCCTGCTGCTGTATGTACAGCATAACCAAAAGCAGCTACCACTTGCGAGAAAAAGTTAGGACTAGCACTTTCTATTGCCACCATGCCACCAGCAGAATGTCCACCCAAAATAATTTTTTTTAGGTCAAGCATACCAGCTAGGATACCGTCTGAATTTATCCGATCCAACTCTTTGAGGATTGCTGGTAAAGCTGAAGCAGTGGGAGCTGTACCATAAGTATCAGGAGCTAACATTGCAATATCAACCCCTGGAGTCATAGAAAAAATACCAGGAAAGTTTTCTGCAACCCAGGCAAATGTTACCACTACCACTCCGTTCTACTAAACTTACCCAAACTTACCCAAGAGGGTTTTGGAGCTAGCTTCCTGTTTTGCTGACGCAATGCTGCGCAAACACAGAAGACCACTGACCGCAGTCTGAACTTATCTTCTCCACAGGCTTCAAATCGGCGGGAAATCCACGTTTAGGAATAGTTAAAAAATTTTTAAATGCCCTCTCTAAATCTCTTAAGGCTTGCTGAGGGGCGCACTTTGAAACTTCATAATACCAGGGATTTTCACTTTTAACTTCAGCTACCAAACGCTTATGTAAAGTGATAGCACTCAGTCGTTTCTTGCTTGATTCATATTCAGTAATGCAAGTTGCTAATCCCCAGTTATAAGCATGACGAGCTACACCTGCGTGTTTGGCAAGTATTGTTTTTTGTTTATTATTAACTTTTAGTTTGGTCTTGATTGATTGCATTTGAATTGGTAAGCCATGAAAAAAAGTCTTTGACAATGCTTAGGATGATGTTAATGTATGATAGCAGATAACAATGATATTTTTAACATTTTTTAACATTTTTTAACATTTGTCCAATTATTCGGCTTCAGTAGTTAGCCCCGTTCAGACAACTTAATAGCTAGCCATTTGTAAAGTTCTGGGTTGCAGTTAACGCCATTGAATAAAATCACTACTGGAAAAGGAGCTTGTTGGCGATCAGCAGGTACAATACCCTGATTTTTTTGTTGCTCACTACCTGACATTTTGCCTGGGTAGAAGACTTTTAGATTAATAGTATCGTATGGTGGTTGAGCATTCTCAACTTTGGTTGCTCGGTAAAAAGCTCCAATGTTCATATTACAATTGTTCAATGTTTTTCTACTATTTATGAAAATTTCTCATGGTGCGTTACGCTATTATTAACACACCCTACTGGACCGTTTCACCTAAAATAGTGCAATAGATGTAGGTTGGGTTGAGGAACGTAGCTTGCTTCTCCGCAGGAGTAACCCAACAACAATCTTTCTCCCCTACTCCTGTACGGACGTTGCATGCAACTTCCATCCCCTACTCCCCTACTCCCCTACTCCCCTACTCCCCTACTCCCTAATGCACTATTTTAGTTGAAACAGTCCTCTACTGGGTACGGGATGCGATCGCTAATGGATCGTATTTATAAAGCCAGTCTTCAAACTCGTCATTACTTCTTAATGTCTCCTGAAGATATTTTTCGCTATCATGTTCGTATGCTCGCCTCCCCGCCAAACCACTACGAGCTTGAATCATCTGTGTGCGTTCTATGCGACTTCCATCATAGAGGGCTAAAGCTGCTTCAAGGTTAGGAGCTTTTGCCAGGTACTCCGAGAGTTCGTAGCCATCTTCAAAAGCCGTACTTGCTCCCTGTCCAATAGATGGACTCATGGGATGAGCGGCATCTCCCAAAAGCGTAACCCTCCCCTTGCTCCAACTGGATAATGGTTCTCTATCCAATATCGGTCGTTCTACAATGATTTCTGCATCTGTTGCTTCTATAATCTCAGGTACAGGAGATGCACACTCACCAAATTCTTTGAGAAGCCGAGATTTGACATCAGCAGCACTTCCTGAACCATAATCATCTACACACAGCATTGTTGCTCCCCAAAATATATATCCGTCACCCACATCCATCAGCAAGATGGTCTTGGGTGTGGCTATCATTGTAGTCACTTGATTAGGATTAAGCAGTTCGTGACTATACTTGAGAAGACCACGCCAAGACATTCTACCTAAATAGCGAGGTTCCCCATCACCAATTAGTTTTTGTCTGATAGCAGATTTAATTCCATCTGCTCCTACTACTAGGTCTACCTCTACTGTTTTTTTGCCCTCAAATTCTACCGTCACACTGTTATAGTTTTGAGTGAAGCTAACGCAGCGATGATTCAGGTGAATTATCTCTGGTGGAAGTGCTGCTGCCAAAATTTCCTGTAATTTAGACCAGCGGATACTCAACAAAGGTTGTCCGTATTTTTCCATCATAGTGATTTTTGTTTTCTGAATTATATCACCACTATTTTTCTGTAACTGTATTACTTTGAGTATGCTACCTGCTTGTTTCAATTGTTCTACTATACTTGGATCTATCGCCTCTAGTGCTTTTAAACCGTTAGGATTTAGGGATAGACCTGCGCCGACTGGGCGCAAATCTCTAGCTTTCTCATAGACATGAGCATCAATACCTTGTTTTCTCAGAGCGATCGCTGTTGCTAAACCACCAATACCTCCACCGATAATGGCGACCTTCTTCACAACAGGTTTTGACGTTTCTCTCATTTTGCTTGTTTCCTTTTTATTGCTATTTGTTGTTAGACTGCAACTGTTTCTTGCCAAAGTTTCAGACGTGAATCTGAATTTGGATCGTAATCATACACCCAATTTTGAAACTCTTCAAATGCCTGCGGTGAGTGTTGATTTGTTTGTTGAGTAGGTTGATAATAGCGTTTTTCACCCTCTGCACTACGGGTTTGAATAATGGCTGTACGTTGGATGCGACGGTTGTCGTAGTTGGCAAGAGCAGTTTGTAGGTCTGGGTAGTTGTACAAACACTCAGCAAGTTCATAAGCGTCTTCAAAAGTAGTATTAGCTCCTTGCCCTGCGGATGGTGCCATTGGATGAGCAGCATCTCCCAATAACGTCACCCTACCATAACTCCATTGTTTCAATGCTAGTCTGTCACATATCGGTCCTTCTAATATCCGTTCGGGAGTTGTCTGTGCTATCAGCGATCTTACTGGTTCCATCCAATTAGCAAATTCTCTAAGAACGCGAGACTTTGCTTCAGCAAAAGTAGAAGAAAGGGTAGAGTCTGGCAATAGCTTCCGCGCTAACCAACTCATATTTCCTTCTCCCACATTAAGTAGGTAAACTATACTTTCTTCTCCTTTCATTAAGATGACTTCATTTAGTGGTAGTAACTCATCTTGATAATTGACAACAGCTCGCCAAGACATACTACCAACATATCGAGGTATCCCGTCACCAATTAATGTTTTTCTCACTGCGGAGTTTACCCCATCCGCTCCAATGAGTAGATCTGCTTGAGCAGTCTTTCCATTATCAAAATGAGTAACGATATTGTTTTCATTTTGTTCAAAACCAATACAACGATGATTCAGATGAATGACTTCTGGTGGTAGCTCTGATGCTAAAATTTGTTGCAAACGCCACCACCAAATAATTAAGAGTGGTTGCCCATATTTTTCCATCATGGTACTTTCCCTAGTCCTAATTGTTTCTCCAGCGCTTGTTTTCAAAGTGACTCTCTGGACTTGACAACCAGAACATTTTAGTGTATCTACTATACCAGGTTTAATCGCATCTAGGCATCTTAAACCATTAGGTTGCAAACCTAAACCTGCTCCCACTGGACGAAATTATTTGGCCTTCTCATAGACATGGGCATCAATACCTTGTTTTCTCAGAGCGATCGCTGTTGCCAGACCACCAGGACCAGCTCCAATAATGGCAACCTTTTCAACAATAGACTTAGACGTTTCTCTCATTTTGGTTGTTTCTTTTTTGTTGGTATTTGTTGTTATACTACTACTAGACATCTCCAATAATAAAAAATCAAATCAATTATCCTCTACTCTGTAGGGACGTTCCATGCAACGTCCCTACCTACTCCCTACTTCCTCTTTTCTGGAGATGTCTACTTTTTCTTTCCAAGGTCTCAGACGCGACTCTAAGTTTGGATCGTAATCATATACCCAACGTTCAAACTCTGCAAAATTTGGCTGTGATTGTTTGTTTTGCTCCTGGATACTTTGATAAGACATTTTCTCCATCTTCTCACTATAGTTTTGAATAACTACTGTACTGGACTGTTTCATCTAAAATGGTGCAATAGAATAGTCAGCTAAAAGTGACTATTGGACTCACAAGCGATCGTTAAAAACAGACAACCAAAAACAGGCGATCGTTAAAAATAGATAGCCAAAAACAGGCGATAGCAAAAAACAGACAACCAAAAACAGGCGATCGTTAAAAATAGATAGCCAAAAACAGGCG
>NZ_JAAHGM010000098.1:0-18458 GCF_010692625.1 Okeania sp. SIO2C2 | reverse complement strand
ACATAACACCAGCGTGAATAGCCTGCGTGTTGAGCCATCAGAGCTTTCTGTTTATTATTAAGTTTCAGCTTTGTTAATCATGGATTTCATTTCTGAGTGAGTGCAGCCTGTCTAAAAGTATGCTTAATATAGAACCCGGGTAATTAGTTATCGTATCGCTCTAGGAGTCAGGAGTCAGGAGTCAGGAGTCAGGAGAAAGAAAAGATTGAAATAGCATGAATTTTTAAATTTGTATTCAGTAGAACATCTGTATTAAGAGAAAGTAATTTTGCAATTACTGTATAACCGGATTCTATATAAATACGTATTATATCGTTATTCTCTGATTAAGTCAATGTTCCCGCACATGGAGAGTGGGACTTAAGTATTCTTGGATACTGGCTTTCACCCACATGGTTATTCAGTTGACATCTGCATAGGATTTTAAGTGCGGGACTCCGTTGGGAGGATGTCAATAAAGGGGAAATAATTAAAATTATCTCGGAATCACGGTGCAAATATTGCACGCTAAAAAACTTAACTAGCTATCAGTTTGTCCGTTCTGGAATGCTCCGCAAACAGCATTTAGCTGTCAGTTCTCAAATTCGAGGGTTTAAACTCCCCCAAGAGGAGCGAAAAAGCCCGTGATGCTTGTTAACGGGGGATTAGAACCCCCATTATACAAGCAACTAGAAGCTGATTGCTAATAGCTGAGTGCTGAGTGCTACCTCAATATTGAGGTACAGAAGAATCTATTTCCTGACTCCAGGCAGTAATTCCACCTTTGAGATTAGTACCCTCAATACCAGCCTCCTTAAGAATACCTAACGCCTTGGCCGATCGCCCACCCATTTTACAATGAGCAATTAAGCGATGACCATTCATTAATTCCTTAACCTTTGTCACACCATCACCCTGCTCAATATCTGGCAACGGCACTAACACAGACCCAGGAATCTGAGCAATTTCATATTCGTGGGGGTTCCGCACGTCAACTAAGACAAAATCATCTGCCCCACTATCCAATAATTGCTTCAAGTCTTGAACCGTCATTTCTGGAATAGCCATCTTACTTTCTGTCTCCTGTGCTTTAGCTTGAGGAATACCACAAAACTGCTCATAATCAATCAACTTCTCAATAGGAGGTCGTTCTGGATCGGGGCACAGTTTCAATTCCCGGAAAGTCATATCTAGGGAATTATAAACTAACAATCTACCACTCAAAGTCCTACCTTGACCCAAAATAATTTTGATAGTCTCTGTCGCTTGGATAACTCCAATCATTCCCGGCAAAATTCCTAAAACACCACCCTCCGCACAAGAAGGTACCATTCCTGGAGGCGGGGGTTCAGAGTAGAGGTCGCGGTAGTTGGGTCCACCTTCATAATTAAAAACGGTTGCCTGACCCTCAAAGCGGAAAATTGAGCCGTAGACATTAGGTTTATTCAAAAGAACACAGGCATCATTAACCAAATAACGAGTCGGAAAATTATCAGTACCATCGACAACTACATCATAGGATTTGAGGATGTCGAGGGCATTTTCTGAACTTAGCCTGGTCTCGTAAAGGTCAACTTGACAGTGGGGGTTAATTTCGTGAATCCGATTTTTGGCAGACTCAATCTTTGGCTTACCTACCCAAGAGGTTCCGTGAATAACCTGTCGTTGCAGGTTGGAATGATCAACAATATCAAAATCTACAATTCCAATATTTCCAATTCCTGCAGCAGCTAGATATAACAATAGTGGGGAACCAAGACCACCAGTACCAATACATAGAACACTGGCTGCCTTAAGACGTTTCTGACCATCTAATCCTACTTCCGGTAGAATTAAGTGGCGCGAATAACGTTGATACTCTTCTGTATTTAACTGGACTTGTTCCAGATTCGGATTTAACATGGCAATTTCGGCCTAGATATTTTTCTAGTAGATAGTATTGTTTGACAAGTATGGTTAATATTTTGCCAAAATTATCTAAATTAAACCTGCAATACATCAAGTTGCCTATCTTTTAATTATTTCTTCTGATTGAAATTGATAGTTGGGGTCAAGAGACCAACAGAGAAAGTCAATAGTTTTGCCTTTTTGGACGGATAGAATGATATAGGAATATTCTGGCCAGGCGTAGGTACGGTCAAATTCTGAAGGGATGGCTGAATGGTCTGGGTGGGAATGATAGATACCAATGATGGAGAGGTGGCGTTCTCTTCCATATTTCATTGCTTTCAGCATTAGTTCTGGGGGGATTGCGTATCTTCGTTCTTCTGTAAAATCTTTTTGTTCCGGCCAATATTCATCTACTTCTGTTTGCCAGGCATTTTCAACAGGCCAGACTTCGATGACTGTTTTTGTCTGTTGGTTTTGCTGACCTAAAAGTAAGCCGCAACATTCATTTGGGTAGGCTGTTTCGGCGTGGGTGGAAATTTTTTGGAAGTGGGAGGGGGGGAGTATTAGGGGCATTTGTTTTTTCCAAAAAAGATGATACTCAAAACTCTTAAGTGATTGAAAAAGTTTATATAGCAATCAGGAATGATTTTATAATAATTCAATTTCTTTAATAAATTAAACAATATAGTAATCAATTTTCTCCTAAATACTTCCTATTCTCTACCTCAGCCAAAAGACTTTTTCAACAAGCCCTAATTATTAACAATTTTTGAGTTTATGCTGCTGTTTCAGCTAAAGTTTTTTCTTCAGCTTTATTAGAGCGCTTTTCAAATGGATAAACCATATCGCCATAACCAAAATCTTGTAGGGACTTTGTATAACAAAAATGCTTTTTCCTAACGGAATGCTCCGCAAATATGTCGCGCAGCGTTAACGAAGTTGTGCGTTAGCTAAACGTCCCTACTGTGGTTCAGTAAAATGAAAACCGCTGTAGTATTTCCAGCTAGTCTGTAAGTTTAGATTTCTCTTCGATCAATACCTTAAGTGTTAATATTTTCATCGTTATCATTGAAAATAGACTGTAGGTTTTTGAAGATGTCTATCTCAGACAAATCTTTGATTGAATTCTTAACTCTTAAGTTAAGGTCAATAAGACGTTCTAAATAATTATTAGAATCAGCATTAGCATTTGAGGAACCACTGGATGTTCCTAGAGTCAAAGTTTCTGTCGTTTTCCTTACACCAGCTTGTATTTTTTCAAGTTTCTCACGTTTTTCACCAACTTCACTGTGAAACCAAACTTGTTTTACATAAGATAACAACTCTGGACTAGATGTTTTAATGTCATTGATAAAGCCTTCTATATCTTTAAGTTCTTCATCCCATCTTGTTAATATCTTTTCATAAGGGTTTCTTTGATTTTCCTCTTGATTTACCTCAGACACCTTGATTACTCCTATTTTTTCATGGTAAGGTTTTTGATGGTTAGTATTATCAATTTTATATTGAGCATAATGCTTGATAAAACTTTTACATCTTGTGAAATTCTCATTTCCCATCTGCATTATCATCTTTTGGTAAAAATCTTTTAGTTAAACCCCGTAGCACATTCCGAACTTTTTCTTCTAACACCGGGAAACGATCTTCTAATTCATTCAATGCTTTCATCGCTACTTTAATTGTTCTGATAGATGCTTTGCTCAGAAATTGTTGAATTTCTCCAATAAAATTAGTCAGTGCTGCAATAACATTATTCTCTATTAAATAAGCTTTAACTTTGGTAAGCTTTTCATTAATTTGTTTGATAACTTGATTGATTCCATTTGCCTTCTCATTTAAAACATTTACCTGATTAAAATTTGACTTATTTAAGGATATTCCTGAGTCTCCAATCATTTCATCTAGAGCTTGGTTGATAGCATCTATCTCATTTGAAAACTGTCTAACTGTTTTTCCCAATGTATCTAACTCCTTGGATATTTTTCCTCCTGTAAGGTCTAAATAACCGATAGTTTTAGCTTGGGCGGTAAGAGTAGCTACCTGAACATTTGCAGAAGCTACTCCATCTTGAATTTTGTCGTATCTCTCTTCAAATGCCTTTACGAATACTACCAAGGTATCCTCGTTCATACCAAACCCTCCTTTGGGTGATAAAAAACATGGTCTTTTTATACTATAGCACTAGGCAAATAAGTAGAGGTTGCTGATAAAATATCAAATAATTGACACATAAAGCTTTTTCGCAAAATTTTCCGAGATATAGAACTAGAGGAAGAAAAATCTCAAGGCTTTGGTTAACTTTGACTCTGATTTTTTAGCTTAACTGGATTTTTATTCGTATACATATAGTATTCGGTGTTGGCTTCTTTGATTTTTCAGCTAACGTTGCAGACTGTTATGTAAATAATTCTGGTATTTGTGTCAGTGCCAAACTTCCTCAAAATTATTTTTTGATAGTAGGTGAGCGAGCCTCAGCTTCTATATATTTGCTTTAAAAATTTCCATAATGTGGTTTAAATACTTAACAACTTATCCGAAAATAATATAAATAAATAGGATGAGTAGCTCTATCTGAAAATTTTCTACAGAAAAAATTATTCTGGAGTTTTTGATAATTCCAATTTTCCTCTGCCAGAATTGTTGATTTTAGATACTGAAAAAATTGGAGGTAAGTAAAAAAATCTTTAATCTGAGGTTGAACCTAATCAGCAAAACCTAGCAACCTAACTAGAGATTTAGCTACATAATAAACAACTGGAATAGAGACGGCATTCCCGAATTGTTTCTTAGCAATATTCTCTCTACTATGCGCTCTAAACCAACTAGGAAAACCTTGTAATTTCCCACAGTCTTTTGCAGTTATATACCTATACTTTTTCTTCCGATAAATTTCCTTGATAAATAAAGACTTATACTCTTGTGGAGTTTCTCCATTAATCGATACCATAGCTATACAATCTTTTGTACCTGTAGCAGTTAAGGTCGGCACAATCTCAGAATGAGGTAAAAATATTCTATATATGCCATTAATTCCCGATGAATTTTTAGAGTTGACAAATTCATAACCTTGTTGTGCAACATAACGAAGAATTTTCTTCTCCACCAAATTATTCAACTCTTGAATTTGCAAATTATCTATTAATTCAGACAAATCTGCCAAAGATAAAGGATTACCATCTTTTTTACCGTACTTTTTTTTGCGTCTATTTTTGAGAATAGTTTCACAAATCAACTTTTCCCTTTTAGTTGTCTGGATAATATCCCAAGAATGAATAGTTGTATGACCATTTCTCGTATCACAAAAAACAAAAAAATCATTCAACTCATCATTTTTCTGAAATTTATTTCTAGAGACTGGAATACTACCATTAAACAAAACATCTGGTGACAATTTTGCCTTTTGAATATCAAAATTAGCCTCGAGACCATCAATAACTTGAAATAGTTTAGTTTGAATATTCAATGGTTCAGGAAAATCGAAACAATCTATATCTAAATCTTTCCTAATCCCGACAATAAAAACTCGTTCTCTATTTTGAGGCAATCCAAAATCAGCAGAATTAAGTAACTTGTAATAGACACGATAACCAATCTTTTCAAACTGCTGAATAATTAATTCAAATGACTTTTGATTAACCGGACTAATTAACCCTCTAACATTTTCAAAGATAAAAGCTTCAGGTTGATTTTCTTCCACAACTCTTATAGTATCAAACCAAAGTTTTCCTCTATGATCGTCAAAACCCCGTAACTTTCCAGCCACAGACCAAGGTTGACAAGGAACTCCACCAACTATCAGATTGACTTGCCAAGGCAGCTTAGAAACTTTAGTAATATCTCCCAGATATTTTTCATCATTATTGATATATCCATTCAGAAAGTTTTGCTGATAAACCTTCATCGCATCAGAGTCAATTTCTGAATATCCTAAACATTTACCTCCTAATTCTTCTAGAGGAATTCTAAATCCGCCAATGCCAGCAAATAAATCTATAAAAGTGAAGCGATGTTCATATATTTGTAAATTAATAGGTTTCTCAAGATTAAAAAAGCTTAATTGTTTTGGGGAATTAATAATCTGATTAGACATGAATCAATTTTTATGATTATTACTAGGATTAGCATCATAGCAATTATCTTCAGTTGAGATTTTGAATAATTTTGATATTCCCCTGGCTGAAGCACAGGGGATTCTTAAGCAATCCAAAACTGGATTCTTAAAGGCACGATCAAACTGCCTCTACTGACTTCTTTAAGGGAAAACCCTAAAGTTGCCGCTACTTTTTTGAGGATATTAGCTGCGCCATTACAATCGGCATTAACTAATAAACCGTTTTGAGTTTGATAGAGTCCTCGTTGTCTTGATGCAGTCGCTCATGGGGGAAACCCCCTTTGGCGGCGCTGCATCGCTTAATTCGCTTGCCTGACGGCTTCCAGCTTCCAGGTTTTTCACCATAATTTGGCAAGAAGTCATCGTCTAAAAAGCTCGCTTGGGAGGTATACGATTCTTCAGTTTCAATAAACTCTATGCCGTATAATTCGCATAACTGAATAATTCGTTCTTTGAGTTTAGCTGTGGGGATTTGTACAAACTTTTGGTTGTTTTTTGCACCGATATTAATACTATCTTTTTGTCGCTTATTCCAACCAAAAACTATTCGACCAATTCCATGTTTAAGACAATGATTAATCAGCAATCTTGCTGCTTTGTTAACAGCATCGCGCACTTGTATATTGCATTTTTCAGTTATGCACGCTAATTTATTTGACCAAAAACCTTGGGGTTTATTGTCTTTAATTGTAGCTATTTGCTTGTTGTACCAACCCACCCCTATCCCCTCCCGGGAGGGGAACTAAAGGGGTGGGTGTTTACCATCAATAATAAAACTTGTCCCTACATTAGAGACACAATTTAACCAATTATCAACTCCGTGGTCTATGCCTATAACTTTGGCTTGATCTAGCTGAGGTCGATCGGCTTTTAGCTCATAAACCCATTCGACATAAAAACAGAAGTTACGAGGTAAAATTCTAATTTCTCTGATTTCTTTAAACTCAAGATTACTAGGGAAATCTAAGATAAAACTATCAACTTTAAATGCTGCTTTAACCTTTCTGACCAGAGGTACTTTAACTTGACCATTTTCCAGCTTTAAAGCAAATTTTTGATAAGTTATTACTCCCATTCCTCCCTTTTTGCGATATTTTGATAGTTGAGGTTTATCAGTTAATTCTCCTTTGAGATACTTATGAGAAAGTGCTTGATAGGACTTAAATGCTTCTGCTACTCCTCTAAGAGTTTGTTGTAAAGTCAAGCTGGTGGTGCGCGACTGTGGATTGAGGTAGAGCCTGATATTCAAATAATTCGCAAGTCTTTCCCAGATACAGAACCACAGGAAAATCAACCTCAAGGCTTTGGTTAGCTTTGAATCTGATTTTTTAGCTTAACTGGATTTTTCTCTATTTAATAATAGTAGTATCGGTGTTGCCTTCTCTGATTTTTGGCTGACACTACAGATTCTTATGGAAATAATTCTTATATTTTTATCAGTAACAACCATCCTCAAAATTTTCTTTTTAGCCTGAGTGAGCGATCGCCCCTATCTATATATTTTATTTCCTCTGACAATTTTTTTTCTCCAACCTCTGGAGTCTTGTAATTATGCTTTTCCTGTGCCAGAAGTCCTTTTTCTAGATGCTGGCAAAATTTGAGATTTAATAACAAAAAAATTTTTTATCTAAATATTGGAGATTTGAGAAAATCTGCAAAGTAGTCTATCAATGCTCTTTGATATTAAATCCGGTAGCATCGGCAAAATCTTTTGAAGGTAGGAGTCATATAGCAGTCGAAGCAAAGCTTAAGACATTTTTGGTATTGCTGAGGGGCGGGATGAATATAACCGGGGTGAGTATCCTGCCTGCGGTGAAAATGTCAGGAATGTGAAAATATCAGGAACGGGAACGGGCAAGATGCCCATTCCACAAAACTATTAAAATCCCAAGCGCATTTATGCAACGCCACATTTCTAAATGCTCAAACGAGTGTTAAAGATTACTTCTGACTTCTGACTTCTGATTTGTGCGTAGCGCATATTTCCCTCCTTCTCAACCATAGATAGTAATATCATGTCCGGATAATTAGTTATAAAAAAAACTTTCTCCTTCAACTCCAGTTCTTCCTCTTCCTTCTTCCTTCTTCTTTCTTCCCTCCTGACTCCTGAGGACTGACTCCTGAGGACTCCGTAGTTATTTATTTATAACTGTTCAACCGGACATGATATAAGGGAGGAAACCCAACCCCGGAAAAACTATGGACTCAAACGTTGATAAACTGTCGCCAAACCATCTACATCCCCGACATTACCTGGAAATAAAACAACAGGTAATTCAGGAAATTGAGGATGCTCTGCGGGAGTCCGCACCATCGAACAACCAGCTAATACCTGACCCAATAATCTAGCAGTAGTTAAAGCCAAACCTTTACTTACAGTATCATTAGAGGTAATCCCACCTTTACTGATCAAAAATCCAATATCCTCGGGCAAACCCCGGACAATATCCATCAATAACTCGGAGACTGCCACACCAAACTCCAAACGCACTTGCACATTTTCAAAAGTCAATTCTTCACGACTAGTATAAACCACAGGTGTTTTCCCTTCTGCATGAACAGCATGAACTTTTTCGAGAATATTTTTGAGTAAAGTTGCTCTGTTCTTCTCAGACTCCTCAACTAAATGAGACACATTTACTTCTACACCCACTACATCAGACTCTTGTAATAATCTTTCCAACTGTTGGGTAGATTTCTTAACATGAGAACCCACAATAATTACACCTGGTTTCCCACTCCTGACATACTGCCTCATCTCCTCAGCAGCTATAGGTTGATTTCCCAAAGCAGCTAAAGAAGTTAAAATACTCGCAGCACTCCGCAATAGAAACTTTTTACCTTGACTAGCTGCTGCCAACAAATCATTAGCAAACTTGTCTAAGTCGGCTTGAGTTTCACCATCCACAACTCCACATTGGTTGCCAGTCATTTTGATCAAACGTTCTAAACTACCAGAACGAATATCATCAAGTATAAATTTTTCTACAGTTTCAGCTTTGATTTTACCTTTGGTTTTTTCTTCCACATAATCAGGTAAATAACTATAGGTGTAGCCAAATACTGAATCTTTGGCAAATTCTGTTTCGTGAACTGGAGTTTCTACACCATTAACCATTAAATAGTGGGTACTGTTGCGGGTGACTCTCCCACCTTCAAAAAATGCTGGAACTAGGAAATGCGCATCAAATGGACCAAGTTCGGCTGCTATGACATCTGTTTCTATGGGATAATGACCCCGTAAAGTAGAGTCAGAACGACTAACGACTAAGAAATCTTGGATATTTGATTGAGCGATCGCTTCGGTCAAATTATGTGTAACTTCTCGTGTAACATTGGCTGCTTGGTCTGGGGTCAGGGCGCGAGTATTGGAGAGGATAAAAAATATGGGAGATTCATCAAGTAATCCTAATTTTAGGGTTTCTACATCCCACTTAGTTAGAAGTAGACAACTATGAACAGTTTGGGAACCTGTTGGGTCATCATCTAGGACAATAATTTTTGGTTGGCTGTTAGTCATATTTTTTTGCTCATTATCTATAGAAGGCTATACCGAGATTCTCAAAAAAGTTTTTCTCAGCTTTCACTACTATATCTATAGATATGTCTCTATTTGATTAATTTTCTTCCTTTTTCTGTGTTGCTTATAAATTTTAAAACTAAAAAAGGAATAATTTTGATATTGCTCGGAGCGGTCGTACTAAAGAAATAAAACATTTATTGCACATCAGAATCGCTTAATTTTTGAAAAATGAGGAATATTTTTTCGATTGATTAAACATTGGACATCAGTATAGTAAGTTGAGCTGCAAATTTTATTAACATTCAACTCTAAGTTTGAGCATAATCAGTATAGACAGGACTTACGCAACGATACTAACTATAGTGATAATATCCTGAAAATCACCAAATAATATACTATTTAGTAAATTTAAAATATTTCTAGCATTATTGATTGATTTTTTGCCCATTGTTTTAGTCTTTTGTTAGTCTTGAGAAAAAATTTTTTTTTAATGCTTAATGAGCTTGCTTAGTTTAACACTGAAATTGATTTTAGGTTTTCGGTCTAATTTAGGTTTTATAACTTAATTAACTACATTTGTTAATATACGAAGTTGTTACAACTTGTTACAATACGAAATAACCTGATTTTTTGTCTTCTTATTTTTTGTATCTTCATTTCCAAACAAGTAGTAATCAAAATCAAACCAAACTGTGTAGACCCCATTTTTACTATGGTTTATAAAAATACTAAATTTATCTACATCATTAGGAGGATATTTGAATTCCCGATCATCTAAAACTTTAGAGTCAGATTTTTGAGTTAAACTAGCACTGTATTTAAACTCTCCCATAATCGAACCACTGACATCAGGTACATTAGTAAATTGGGGACATTTTGAGTAATCCCAATTAAGAGTTAATCTTTCGACAATAAAAGTACCACTAATATTTTGATTACCTATCTTTATGTCGGCATAACTACTACTGCTATCTATTTTATTCATATTATATATAACAGTAGGTTCATTATATGTAACTGTAGGTTCAATATTAGAATTATCAGGAGGTGGTTTTTCATCTGTAGTTGGAGTTGGAGATGATGCAAAGTTAAGAACAATACCAAGCACTAGAAGAAATAACCCTATAGGAATAGTAAATCTTTTTTGTTCTCGTGAAACCTCAATTATACCACCTATTTTTGTGACAAATCCTAAAATAATAATCAATAGTCCTGCCACAATTAGCATGGTTGGTATTTGCAAATTAAGTAATACCTTTATTACGTCTGTCATGTTTTCTAAGTTCTTTAATTGTAGAATTTGACAACTTTAACTTTATTCATAACTTAACTCACTGCAAGTTTCAAATGCAAAATCAGGTTCAGTACCAGGAAGTGCTGCACAGATTCACACAACAAAGCCCAACAAAGCCATTATTCTGCTCAAAAATAAACTTACTGTAATCAGCTAAGTAATCAAGTCCTACTAAATTTAGCCAAATCTCTAAACTTAACCAGACTGTTATTTTGACCAATAAAATTTTCCATCTAACTTGCATGAGAGTATTCTCCTCAAATCTCACTGTCTGAATAACTGAAGTCAGAAGTGGGAGAATTGAACTCCCACACTTGGATAATACAACCTAAAAATCGTTAATGTGTAATCATAATGCTCATCAGAGCATACCAAGTTAAAGGACCGACAATGCCATCAACTTCTAAGCGGCTATTTTTTTGGAATCCCTTGACAGCTGCTTCAGTGTTGGAACCAAAAATACTATCTACAACTAGAGAATAGCCCATTTCATTCAGGATCATTTGCAGACGTTTAACATCATCACCGCTGCTACCCTGACGGATAGTAGGAGGCAGTAAAGCTTCCCAAGTTTGAGAACCAACTATACCATCCACTATTAAATTTCGGTCTTTTTGGAACATCATCACTGCTGCGTCAGTGCGAACACCAAAGATACCATCTTCCACTAAAGAACCATAGCCAGCATTATTGAGAAGGCGTTGTATCAGAGTCACATCAGAACCGGTGCTTCCGTTGCGTAAAACTGGTAAAGAAAAAGAACTTGAAACACTTAAAGTCATTGTTAATTCTCCTGTATTAGGATAGATGAGTATGAGAAATTAGGGCGATTTGGTCAGGAACCCCAGGACTAAAGTCCAAGAGTTTGTACATTCTTGTTGCGCTCGCTCCAAGGAAACAAGCCAACACCCGATCAGCCTAAGATATCCTTTGTCTATATTATCGGTCAGGGTTAAAGTTCTGAGTGCCACGCTCTCGCTCTCAATAACATTCCAGGGAATGCGATCGCCAGTTCCATGAAGAACGAAACGGAAGTCTAAACACGCGAGCGTGGGTTAAGCCAGTACTTTCTAAAAATCGTTAGTCTCTAATCATATTGCTCATCAGAACATACCACGTATTTTGACCGACAATGCCATCAACTTCTAAGCGGCTATTTTTTTGGAATCCCTTAACAGCTGCTTCAGTGTTGGAACCAAAAATACTATCTACAACTAGAGAATAGCCCATTTCATTCAGGATCATTTGCAGACGTTTAACATCATCACCGCTGCTACCCTGACGGATAGTAGGAGGCAGTAAAGCTTCCCAAGTTTGAGAACCAACTATACCATCCACTATTAAATTTCGGTCTTTTTGGAACATCATCACTGCTGCGTCAGTGCGAACACCAAAGATACCATCTTCCACTAAAGAACCATAGCCAGCATTATTGAGAAGGCGTTGTATCAGAGTCACATCAGAACCGGTGCTTCCGTTGCGTAAAACTGGTAAAGAAAAAGAACTTGAAACACTTAAAGTCATTGTTAATTCTCCTGTATTAGGATAGATGAGTATGAGAAATTAGAGCGATTTGGTCAGGAACCCCAGGACTAAACTCCAAGAGTTTGTACATTCTTGTTGCAGTCATATCTAGAGATGTAGCAACAAGAGTGTTTAAGTTTTAATAGGTGTATTTGAAGATAGCATCACCTAACGCTTTCCATGTTTGGGGACCTACCACTCCATCTACTGTGATGTCAGGTGATGGAAAGGGAAAAATGGCGTTATAATTTTCCTGAAACTCAGTTACTATTTGTTGGCATTGATTATCGTACTGAGCATCAAATTTCACATTACTTGTAATCAGAGATGGTCTACCTTGTTGCACACCAAACCAATAGATTGAAGATAACAATTGTTCAAGAAACCGAACACTATCTCCACTATCTCCTTCTTTTAATACTGGCATTGTTGATACAGTCATTTGAGAAAATTCCTTAGTTTAGTTGAAGATTAGGTTAGCAATCAGTAATCAGTTTTCAAGTCGTATAATGGAGATTTTTACCCCCGAATTTTAGCTGAAGACTGAATGCTGGTAAAAAAATGGTTTGTTGATAGCTACCTTAGCCATAGCTATGGTTTTGTTAGTTTTGATTAGTAAATTGAACCCTCAAGATCGATCAATTCTAATTTTGCCCAACTTTGGAGACCAACAATTCCATCCACAGTTAAACCATAGTATTTTTGGAATTTCTTCACAGCTTCTTCTGTTGCTACACCAAATATTCCATCAACTACCAAAAAACCAAATCCAGCAGCATTTAACCATCTTTGTAGATATTCTACATCTTCTCCAGTGCTACCAAAATACAGAGTAGCGCGGGCAATTTTCCCTGTATCTATTAATCCCCAAGTTTGGAGACCCACAATTCCATCCGCAGTTAAACCATATCGTTTTTGAAAAGCTATGACAGCTTCCTTTGTAAGATTACCAAATATTCCATCAACTACTAAGCTATTATTAGCAACAATGGCATTCAAAACTGTTTGTAAATATTTCACATCTTCACCAGTGCTACCAAGGGTAAGAGTAGGACGAGTAGTAGTTGTTTGAGTTCCAGCAAGCATAATTTTCTCCTTGTTTTTTGAATTGAGCAGGACTTAGGAAGTAAATCTATATATAGCGCATTAATTGGTCATTGTTCCAGATAAAACCACTATATTAAGTGCTGTTATGTAAGTCCTGCTCTATATTTTTATCATCTCCTAGTTTTTGGGGAAGTGGGAAAATGTGCATAAGTTATCACAATTAACTTTTTATTGTGGGTGGAGGTGAATTTTCTTACACAATTAACTTTTTATTGTGGGTGGAGGTGAATTTTCTTACACATTGATTAGCACTCAGCGGTCACATTCTGCCATTACAGCAGTTTTGGAACGTAATGGTGGGAATATTAGGAAAGCCCAAAGTTTTAGCCGTCATGCTGACCCCAAGACCTTGATGGTGTACGATGATAATCTCCAGCAGCCACAAGCTGAAATGTCTGACCTATTGGAGTTTTGATGAAATATAAAATTACTTATTCTGCTGATTTCCGTTCTGGGCTGGACATTAAAACTGGATTATAACAAAGCTTTCAGGAGATGTAGCCTGATTTTACACGAACCCGTGCCCCGACTCGTAGTATTATGGTACTTGAAGCATTGTTCGGAAAAGCGAGGAATTATGAACCCTGATACAGAGAAACTGATGCAGCAATTAGAACAGCCATACGAAGGGGCTGAAATGAAGTCTTTGTATACGGCTGTGGTCACTGTAACACCGGGACAAGAAGAACACGCCCGGATGTCAGGTCATGCGGAAAGTGAGGATGGATTATTAGCCTTAGAACTGGCGATGCCTCAAGAGCTTGGTGGTCGGGGCCAAGGAACTAATCCAGAACAACTGTTTGCTGCTGGATACGCTGCCTGTTTTCATGGGGCACTGGCTTTGGTTGCCAGTAAAGATGCGGGTCGATGCGTCTAAGACAACGGTGACATGTGCCGTCACTCTTGGCAGAGATCCAGCAGATGGTGGATATAAGCTTGCTGCTGAGTTAAAAGTGGAAATGCCAAACTCAGAGCGTGAAACATCGGAGCAGGTCGTTGCTCAAGCCCATCAACTCTGTCCGTACTCAAAAGCGATTGCTGGTAATATTGACGTGAAAGTGGCGGTAGTTTAATTCTTGAGTTTTGAAGGTACTTTAACTGCTGTAGGTCTTGCTGCTAATGAGCCATAGACAAGATATGTAGAAAATAGGACATAATGTCAAGCTTTATTGCAGCGAACGCGAAACGGGTAAACCTGTTGACTTTACGACTTTTGAAGAACTGTCTAATAAATTGATGCTCTCGTGGAGAGAAATCGCTGATTTAGATTTTGATGTGCCATCCCAGACAAGCAATTTTAATCCTGAAACCCCTCAGTTCAGGGATGTCAACCCGGACAAGTCCCCTCCCTACCCCAACGGCCCAGTCCCCCTAGATTCTCATTTTTATATCGACCGTCCCCCGATGGAACAACTGAGCTGCAATGAAATTCTTAAACCCGGAAGTGTTACTCGCATTCAAGCACCTCGGAAAATGGGAAAAAGTTCCCTGCTGCTCAGAATTATGGCTTTTGCTCAACAACAGAGCTACAAAATAGTAAAAATAGACTTTCAGGAAGCAGATAAGGCCGTTTATGCTCACTTAAATAAATTCTTACGCTGGTTTTGTGCGAATATAGCTCGCCAGCTACAACTACAACCTCTTCTAGATGAATATTGGGACGAGGAGATGGGTAGTAAAGTAAGTTGCGGGATTTATTTTGAAGGGTATTTGTTAGGGCAAGTAGACACCCCCATCGTTTTGGTCTTAAACGAAATTAATTTAGTTTTTGAACATCCGGACATCGCTGAAGAATTTTTACCACTGCTGCGATTTTGGCACGAACAAGCAAGGCAAAGTACGCTATTTAAAAAACTGCGTTTAGTTGTAGTTCACTCTACAGAAGTGTATATATCCCTAGATATTAATCAATCTCCATTTAATATAGGATTGCCGATCAAGCTGCCTGAATTTAATTTCAAGCAAATTCAAGATTTAGTAACCAGACACGGACTAAACTGGACAGAAGGAGATAGAGTGGAGCAGTTGATGGCAATGGTGGGAGGACATCCTTATTTAGTGCGCATTGCTCTCTACCATTTTGCCCAAGCACAAATAACATTAGAAACATTGTTACAACAAGCTCCTACTCAAGGAGGAATTTATGGTGGTATTTTACGCCATCACTGGGAAATCATACAAAAAAAACCAACACTATCAGCAGCACTTCATCAGGTGGTAATGACGAGCGAGAGCGTCAAGTTGGACCCAATTGTGACTTATAAACTAGAAAGTATGGGACTCATCAAATTAGATGGCGATCGCGCTTACCCCTCCTGTCAAATGTATCGTCTTTATTTTGCTGGTCAATATCAACAAGAAGAAAATACGGTGTAAGGTCTATTCAGCTAACTAATAAATGATATAACCCACATTCCGCACCACAAAATGTAGTATAGAAGAAGGAGTCAGGAGACAGGAGACAGGAGACAGAATTTTGGCGTTGGTGAATATAGAATGCTTAAGAATAAAATTGTTGTCAAACTCAAGAAAAAATGTACTGTCCCAAATGCCAATCTTCTCGTTATCAGAAAAATGGTTTTCGTCGGCAAAAACAATCTTATCGTTGTCACGACTGATGGTATTATTTATCGTCTGGCCTGAAGTTATGACGGACAAATGCTTGCTTCTGCTTCGATAGACACTACAGTGAAAATCTGGCATCGAGATGGGAGATTGTATAGAACTTTGAGAGGACATAGTGCTATTGTTAGAGATATTGCTTTTAGTCCTGATGGCCAGATGCTAGCTTCTGCTAGTGGCGATCGCACCATTATTCTCTGGAATTTGGATCGGATTCTTCAGCTTGACAAACTAGCTTATGCTTGCAATTGGGTAAAAGATTATCTACAAACCAATCAACAGTTAGAACAGAGCGATCGCCACCTGTGCAGCGATTTCGGTTAATTATTCGGCTTTTGCTTGTTAAATGAACTGTCGGGAATGCCTTTGAAACACCCCATTACCCAAGGATATGAGTCTGTGACAAAGTAACCGTATACCCCATTAATTGTCATACCATTACATTCATCTAAATCCCCCAATTCTACGACATATTCGTAATCATCTCTGTATTTTCCATCGTATATTCCACCAGGATTTTCACACTTAATCTCTTGTCGATCCCCTTCTTTTAGCTGATAGCTTGATTTAGCTTTTCTGACCGTGCCATTATCATCGTATATTCCACCAGGATTTTCACACTTAATCTCTTGTCGATCCCCTTCTTTTAGCTGATAGCTTGATTTAGCTTTTCTGACCGTGCCATTATCGTCGAAATATGAACCAAAAATAGGGAATCCATCTGCTGCAAAACCAATTACTGGCGAGACGATAGCATTCTCCGAATCGAATAAAGCAACAGGAGAACCATGATAATGATAGATGCCACTTGGCTGTGTGTGTGCGTTGTGGCTATCGGTCTGAAAGTCATTCAAGCTAGACATTGGGTCAGAGCGCCATGGTTGCCCCATATCATTACAGCCAACTATTCCGTCACCCACGCCATAGCAACCAGCTGAAAGTAAGTCTAATTTGACGCCATTAAGAAAAATTGCATTGTCTGTAGCCAGGGATAGCTCTGTATTTTTGGATGCTTGTTGTGGATTCGTCGTAACTTCAAGAGTGAGATTTTGTTCAGACACATCCGTTACAAATTGACTACTGTTGAAGTCATAGTTCGGTATACCATTGCTAGTAAATATACATTTATCGCCACTAACTGAAACCGATAAATTTCCTTCGAACTCCTGATTGCTCTTAAGATCTTTTACAGAAGACGTGTAAGTTTTTACATAATCTGCACAACTAGGTTTCCTTTCCTTCAAAATCACGTCTGTAATGTCCTTGCTATTTTGCCGATTCTTTATTCTTTGCTTAGAGCTTAATTCAACTTTTCTGACCGTGCTATTATTTGCGTATACGTTGTGGCTATTGGTATTAAATTCACTCAAGCTAGACATTGGATTGCTAGTGTTATTTAGACCTATTGCTGAACTGTTATTAGGACTAAATCCAATCAAGAACAAGACGAGCATTATTATGTAAATGTATTTCAATTTCATTATTTACTCCTGATAAATTTGGGTGTTTGAGTAGCAACTGTGATCGAAGTGGGGTTAAGCCCAAAACCAAATCACAGTACCGTACTTCTACTGGCTTTACTTGCAACAGTTGAGATAGTATTTTTACCTGGACTTTTTTATCCTACTATTACATCTACTATTTCTTTGGTGTCGTTATTATTTGATTTTTAAAAGTATGATTTTTCTTTTTTCCTGAGTAATATTTTTCTGTTTTTTTATATTCATCTGGTCTTTCTCTACTTTGTTCTTTACTATCTACAATTACAGCAGTTTTCTAGTTGATGAGGTACAAAGTTTTATTGCTCTAGGCAACAGGCAACAGGGAATATAGAAATAAATAGTCTTATAGCTGTACCTCACTATCCTCAAAAGTGCTGTAATTCTAATTCTGTTAATATTTCCTTGACCCATTATAATTCATTTTATTTTTTTTTACTTGTTCTAATCAACTTACTGGTAGTAATTCTCTGAGAATATCTATCCAGTAATGAAAAATATTATTAGCACTTTATTCACTTATACCAAAGTTTATTCCTCATGTTTAAAAATTGGTATATGATGCCAATAAAATAATAGACTTGTCGCTTTATAAGGTAAAGTATAGAGTTAGTAGGGTGTTTGAAATGGGACAATGTTAGATATGAATCGGGTGCTAAAAGAAGACCGCCTCAGTGCGGGCATTGACTGGACTAAACCGTAAGGCATTCGATGAATTATTACAAGCTTTTTGTGTCCAACTTGAATTGGAAGCGATACGACGCTCCGCCACGCTCCGCGAACGCTCTTTTGCCAAAAACCAAGACTCCGAGCTCTGGGAGGAGGAAGAAAAGCGCGATTGCTACAAGCTTCATACAAGTTATTTTTTATCTTGTTCTACTTTAAGTGCTACCCTACCTTTGATGTGGC
>NZ_JAAHGM010000097.1:0-18481 GCF_010692625.1 Okeania sp. SIO2C2 | reverse complement strand
AAAATAACTAAAAGTTGGCATCCCCGTCGGCGATCACTCTCAATTATTTCTATTTTTCAGTGATTAAATTCACTGGAGACAGAGGAACATTGCCAGATATGATTAGCGTAATTATTACACTAACTATTTTGCTTTTTGTCCAAAGTCCAATCTCTTTTTTTTATCCCCTTAAAACAGGAGATTTGAGACCAAAATTTTTCGGTCAAAAAAAATGCTCCTACTGATTGCTGACTGCTTCTTTAACAGCTAAACAGCTAATTATGGCTTTGTTGCACAAATATCCTGGAACCTTTGCATTACAGTACTTTGGCATTAATCATATTTATTGATAAATCCTTATTTCATAATGCTTCTAGCACTTTCATGCAACAAAGCCGCTAATTAGTAAATATTTAGTAAATAAAATTTGAGTTATGGTTCAAAATGCATCTACCCCTGCATTGACTCAGGGGCAACTCTCTGATGTCTTGGGATATCAACTTTCACAAAAAGAAATAGAAAATTGCCTTAAAACTACAGAACATTTGACACCAAAAGTTGGTCAATTTTGGCAAGCAGCAGATGCTCAAGCAGGCATATATATTGTAACTGCAGGCAAAGTTAGGCTATTAGATAGTCAGGGTGAATTAATTACTACCCTCAATGCAGGAGCTTCATTTGGCGAATCTACTCTATTTCCTAATCATTCCTTTCAACCCTACTCTGCAAGAGCATCAGTAAACCTCAAACTTTCCTATATTCCTGGAGAAACTCTTCTTCCACTAATTCAAAAACACCCTGAAATCCGAGAACATCTTCATCAAGTTGCTCTCAAACTCGATTCTCTACAGAAAAAAGGTGAGCCAGAAATTGCCCATTCCTCTGATGAAAATCTGCCAGAAGTGAACATAACTGAATATAGGCAACCAGAGGTAAAACCACAAAAAACCATAAACAAAGCTTATTTCCCTAGTCCTACCCAACAAGTAGGTCATCTCTGGCAACGCATCACCAAACGCTATCCCTTCTTTGCCCAACAAAGCGGTTCTGACTGTGGTGCCGCTTGTTTAGTTATGGTCGCTCGTTACTGGGGCAAAAATTTCAGCGTCAATCGCGTGCGGGACATTGCCAACGTAGACCGTAACGGTGCTTCACTCAGAGGATTATCTGCAGCAGCAGAAAGTATCGGATATTCCACCAGACCAGTAAAAGCAAGTCTTGACCAACTAGCTAAACAAAAATTACCAGCGATCGCTCACTGGGAAGGCAAACATTATGTAGTAGTCTATGAAATAACGCCCAAACAGGTCATCATTGCTGACCCCGCTATTGGTCAACGCCATCTCACTTACCCAGAATTTAAAGCCTGTTGGACTGGTTACACCCTACTCCTACAACCCACTGCTTTAATCAAACAACTCAAAAATTCTACTACTCCTTTCTGGCAATTCTTTGAATTGGTAAGTCCTCATGGACAAGTGTTGCTGGAAGTATTTATCACTTCTCTACTAATTCAAATATTTGGATTAATTACACCTCTATTTACCCAACTACTACTAGACCGGGTAGTTGTTCAAGGTAGCACTCTAACTCTAACCGGAGTGGGATTGGGTTTAGTCATCTTTGGTTTATTCAGGGTGGCAATGACTGGTTTACGACAATATCTGCTCGACCACACAGCTAATAAAGTCCATTTGGCAATGATTGTGGGGTTTATTCGTCACACATTCCGACTACCCATGAGTTTTTTCGAGTCTCGTTATGTGGGGGATATTATTGCTCGGGTTCAAGAAAATCGGAAAATTGAGAATTTCCTCACTGGGGAAGCACTTTCTATTGTGTTGGATTTGCTGACAGTTTTCATTTATTTAGGATTAATGTTCTGGTATAGTTGGAAAATGGCTTTACTAGCATTAGTTATTGTGCCACCGTTTTTTTTATTAGCACTTATTGCCACACCTTTCCTACAAAAAATCTCTAGAGAAATATTTGGAGCTCTATCTGAAGAAAGTAGTTATCTGATTCAATCTCTGACTGGTGTAAGTACTGTCAAGTCTCTAGCAGTTGAGCAAACAGTACGCTGGCGATGGGAGGAATTTCTGAATAAGTCAATTAGAAAAAACTTTTCTGGACAGGTGATTAGCAACCGACTGCAAATATTCAGTTTAACTATTGAATCGTTGGTAACGACGGGTTTACTCTGGTTTGGAGCATGGTTGGTGATTCAAGGGGAGTTAACTATTGGGCAGTTGGTGGCTTTTAATATGTTGATTGGCACTGTGATTAGTCCTTTTCAGCGACTGACGGTTTTGTGGAATCAGTTACAGGAGGTAATTATTGCGGTGGAGCGGATCAATGATGTAATTGATACTGAACCAGAGGAAGATTTACAATCAGAAGGGCGTCAGTATTTGGTAGAGTTACGGGGTAATATTATTTTTGATAATGTGACTTTCCGTTACCACCCAGAAAGCGATATTAATGTTTTGGAAAATTTGAGTTTTGAGCTGAAAGCGGGACAAACGGTGGCTTTAGTGGGGCGATCTGGGTCTGGGAAAACAACGATTTCTAAGTTGGTTTTGGGGTTGTATCCGCCTACTGATGGGAAAATTTTGATTGATGGTTATGATATAACGGCGATTTCGTTGCCATCTCTGCGGGATAAAGTAGGTGTGGTTGACCAGGATACTTTTTTATTTGGTGGCACTATTCGGGAAAATCTGACTATTGCTCATCCCTCTGCAACTCTTGAGGATATTGTAGGAGCAGCAAAGTTAGCTGGTGCTGATGAATTTATTCAAAGGTTGCCGATGGGTTATGAAACTCAGATTGGTGAAGGTGGGGGTTTGTTGTCTGGTGGTCAACGGCAAAGATTAGCGATCGCTCGTGCTTTGTTGGGAAATCCTCGTTTGTTGGTTTTTGATGAGGCGACTTCTCATCTAGATGTTGAGTCGGAGCGAATTATTCAGACAAATTTGAATAGTATTCTCCAGGGTCGCACTACGTTAATTATTGCTCACCGTTTATCTACTGTGAGAAAAGCTGATGTAATTTTGGTGTTGGATAGGGGGGTGTTAATTGAGCAGGGAAATCATGAAGAATTGATGGCGAAACGGGGACATTATTATTATTTGAATCGCCAACAATTGGAAAGTTAAAATTTCAAATTCAAAAGTCAAAATTCAAAAGTCAAAAGTAAGATGTTAGGGTTTCAAATGAAAAGTCAAAAGTAGTAGGTTGGGTTAAGCGATAGCGCAACCCAACAACCGTAAGTATTTGTTGGATTTTGTTCCTGATGTATCTGTTGGGTTTGGGTTCCTCAACCCAACCTACAAAGGACAAAATGTATATGTTGGGTTTCGTTCCTCAACCCAACTACAAAGGGCAAAATGTATCTGTTGGGTTTCGTTCCTCAACCCAACCGACAAAGGGCAAAATGTATCTGTTGGGTTTGGGTTCCTCAGCCCAACCGACAAAGGGCAAAATGTATCTGTTGGGTTTGGGTTCCTCAACCCAACCGACAAAGTCCCCTCCTATTCCCTATATTTAACAAAAAACACAATTATTAGGAAAATTATGCCACAACAATTCAACGTAACTGCAGAATCAAACGGTCATAAACCTTTAGAGACTAACTTAATAAAACTAGAAAAAAGTAGTAGGTTGGGTTAAGCGATAGCGCAACCCAACAACCTTCATTAATTGATAATGGATAATTGATAATTACCTCGCCATTAAACCGTTCTTGATTAAATATAAGGAAATATTATTTCTTTTTTTTTCCTATCCAAGGGGAGGCTTCAAGGCGCGAATTATTTAATTATTAATTATTAATTATTCGGTAAGTGTGTGTTGGGTTTCGGTTCCTCAACCCAACCTACAAAGTTCTAACAACTGATAACTAATAACTGATAAAAATCATGCCACAACAATTCAATTTAACAGTAGAGTCAAACAGTCATAAATCTTTAGACACTGACTTAGTAAAACTAGAAAAAAGTTTAAATAACTCCAAAATTTCCGAGCCAGAAGTGACCAAATTAGATACAAATAAATCTGTTGATGATTGGTCTTTTGCTACTAAAGAATTATTAGATGCTTTACCCCAACGTTGGACGCGAGGATTACTATATCTTTTAATCATATTTGTAGCGATCGCTCTTCCTTGGGGAATGTTTTCTCAAGTAGATGAAACTGGTACTGCTAGAGGGCGTTTAGAACCTCAAGGTGGTACTCTTAAGCAAGAGTTAAATTTAACTTTTACGGCTGCAACAGTATATACACAAACGGCAAAAGTTGAGAAAGTTTATGTTAAAGAAGGAGACAAAATTGAAGCTGGAGATATTTTAATAGAATTAGAATCTCGCCCGATTCGCGACCGACTTGCTCAACTGAATATTCAACTGCAAAGTCAACAAAATAGACTCAGTAAAATTGAACAACAAAAAAGTCAATTAGAAATCGAACTTCGTACCCAAGAACGACAAAATAAATCCCAAAAATTAGAAAAATTAGCTCAGGTAGAGCAAGTACGACGCAATTTTCAATCTCTGAATACCACCTACAATTTACAAAAAGAAGAAAAACTAGCACAAGTTCATCAAGCAGAACAAAATCTCGAAGCTGCTAGGAGAATATTAAATTTACAAAGGGAAGAAAAGCTAGCTCAAGTTCATCAAGCAGAACAAAATCTCGAAGCTGCTAGGAGAATATTAAATTTACAAAGGGAAGAAAAATTAGCTCAAGTTAATCAAGTAAAACAGCAGTTAGATGATAGTAATACTGCTTATAAATTATCAGAAATTCGCTGGCAAAAATCTCTCAGAGAGGTTGAACGTTATCGTAATCTTTGGGAGGAGGGTGCAGTTACAGAAATTCAGGTAGTTGAAAAGGAGGATATAGCAGAAGAAAGACAAAGAATATGGGAGCAAAGTCAAGCAGATCGGGAACAAGCAAAACTAAGAATAGAAGAGCAAGAGGGTAGTTACGACCGGGTTATTCATCAAGCAGAAGCAGATATTGAGCAAGCTGAGTTACGTTTAGCAGAGCAAAAAGGTAGTTATGAAAGAATTATTAATCAAGCAGACGCTGATATTAAACAAGCTGAATTACGTTTAACAGAACAAAAGAGTAGTTATGAAAGAACAATTAATCAAGCAAAAGCAGATATTGAGCAAGCTGAGTTACGTTTAACAGAACAAGAAAATAGTTCTCAAACTATTACTCATTCTGGGGAGATTGCAATTTCAAAAATTAAAGAGCAGCTCAAGAATATGGATAGTCAAATTATTAGTATTCAAGCTGAAATTGCTCAGACAAAAAAAGATATTGATTCTTTAAATTTTGAGTTGGAGCAACGAGTAGTTAGGGCGCAACAGGGAGGTACTATTTTTAATTTGCCCATTGAAGGAGTGGGAGATGTTGTGCAACAAGGAGAAATGATTGTGGAAGTATCACCACAAGGTAAAAATATTTTTTTGAAGGCAGAAATGGCAACTTCAGAAAGTGGTTCTTTAAAGAAAGGAATGGAGGTGAAAATGAAATTTGATGCTTATCCTTTTCAGGATTATGGTGTAGTAGAGGGAACTTTAAAAAACATTTCTCCTACTTCAAAAATGCAGGAAACTGCTGAGGGGAATATAGCGATTTATGAGTTGGAAATTGAGTTGGATGAGACTTGTATTCCTGCGGCTAATGAGTGTATTGCTTTGCGTCCTGGAGATACAGCAACAGCAGAGGTTGTTGTGCGTCAGCGTCGTCTGATTGATTTTATTCTTGACCCGTTTAAGAAGTTACAAAAAGGAGGTTTAGAGTTGTAGAAATAATTAATAATTGACAATTAATTAGGGGTTTAACGAGGTCAGAAGTCAGAAGTTAACCCACCCCTCACCCAACCCACCCCCGCCCCTCCCAGGAGGGGAAGTACGGGGATTTAAGCCCCGCTCCAAAAATATTTCGCCTTAAAAGGCGGGGTTTTAGACCCATGTTATTTTGATCAGAATTGGAAATTGTCACTATAGCAATTCCCAAAAAGCGTGAGGTACAAAATTCCTTGGTTTTAGGGAACACTTAACACTTAACACTTAACAGGGAATAGGGAATAGGGAGTAGTAATTCTGGTTCCTTAGGAATAGATAAAGAAGAAAAAAAATTGTACCTCATTAGCTTGGGAAACGCTATATTCGTCTGTCAAGATTTAATTTTTCACCAGTGGGAGAATCCTGTTTCCTTCCGTGAATATCCTGCTCCCTGGGGCGAAAATTCTGTTTCTTTGGGTGAGCTAGATGCTCAGATTACACATTATTAAAAGTCGTCTTTGAGATGACTTGAGCTATTAGCCAAGGATTTTAATTCTTAGCGGGTTATCGGGTCATTTCAGTTATCAGTTAGCCTCCTATCGGAGGAACTGCGTTAACAGTTATCAGTTATCAGTACCTCCATGGAATAGGGAGGCTTGAAATACTGAATTTTACTTTTTTAATCCCCTTGAAAGGGTCGGCTTGAGACCCTCTTTTTTGGTCATCAGTTTGATAACTGGTTGGCTAGTCATGGTCATCAGTCACCCCCTAAGAAATGAATTTCTTGGCTAATAGCAAAAGCCATCTAAAGATGACTCTTAATACTCATTTGTTTTGATTAATTAATAGGAGAAAAACCATGTCACAATCTATGACTACATCAGTTATCAGTACCTCCATGGAATAGGGAGGCTTGAAATACTGAAGTTGACTTTTTTAATCCCCTGGAAAGGGTCGGCTTGAGACTCTCTTTTTTGGTCATCAGTTTGATAACTGGTTGGCTAGTAATGGTCATCAGTCACCCCCTAAGAAATGAATTTCTTGGCTAATAGCAAAAGTCATCTAAAGATGACTCTTAATACTCATTTGTTTTGATTAATTAATAGGAGAAAAACCATGTCACAATCTATGACTACATCAGTTATCAGTACCTCCATGGAATAGGGAGGCTTGAAATACTGAAGTTGACTTTTTTAATCCCCTGGAAAGGGTCGGCTTGAGACTCTCTTTTTTGGTCATCAGTTTGATAACTGGTTGGCTAGTAATGGTCATCAGTCACCCCCTAAGAAATGAATTTCTTGGCTAATAGCAAAAGTCATCTTTAGATGACTCTTAATACTCATTTGTTTTGATTAATTAATAGGAGAAAAACCATGTCACAATCTATGACTATTACTGCTGAAGATATTCTCAACCAAGTCAAGCTATCTTTAAAAACCTCTGAGCTTACAGAAGGAATTATTACTCGCAAGATTATTATGGATGCGGCTCAGGAAGCAGGTATAAAAGTAGAGACTGAAGAACTTCAGAAAGCAGCAGATATTATGAGGTTTGTCAATAAACTTCATAGTGCCCAAGAAACTTTTGCTTGGTTGGAAAAAAATTGTTTGTCTGTAGATGATTTAGAAGAAGTTGCCTATATAAGTATTGCTTCTGAAAAATTGGTTGCTCATCTGTTTGCAGATAAGGTTGAGCCATATTTTTATGAAAATCAATTGAATTATGCTGGTTTGGTGATGTATGAGGTGGTTTTGGATGATCAAGATTTAGCGATGGAATTATTCTATGCTATTCAGGAAGGGGAAACAAGTTTCTATGATGTTGCCCATCAATATATCGAGGATATAGAGTTACGTCGTCAGGGGGGATATCGAGGAGTATTGTCTCGTAAGGATTTGAAACCAGAGATTTCTGCTGCTGTTTTTGCGGCTCAACCTCCCCAGATGATTAAACCTATTGTGAGTTCTAAGGGAGTGCATTTGATTTTTGTGGAGGAGATTATTTCAGCAGAGTTAGATAATAAGTTGCGTTTTCAGATTTGTTCAGAGTTGTTTGGTGAGTGGGTTAAGAAGCAAGTTGAGTCAGTTGAAGTTGTGACGAGTCTAGAATCAAATAGTAAAGCTATTTCCCCATAGCTTTAAATGGGTTGGGGGTGGCAATCGCTCTGATATTATCGCCTCCCAACACCCCTACTTCCCTACTTCCAACTCCTGAGTCAAACCAAAGTCAACAGCAAAATATCACTCAGTCGAACATTAATTTTGTGACTGGGTGATATCTTTTTATAGAAGCTCGAACCGTATCTCTGCAAAGGTGAGGATTTTTAGGCAAGTCCTCAGTCTTCAGGAGATTGAGAAATAAGATAGGGGAAAAAGAGTAGAAAAATACCTCCCTCTCCCCACACTTCCCACCCTCTCCGTCTACATTCTCAATAGAACTCCTTCAGGGGTTCTATTGTGTAGGTTAGGCTGAGTGCAATTCCTGAGGTCAAAGAAGCAAAGATGCAACATGACCCTTTAAGCAAAAGCTTAATGATGACAGATGCACTCGATCCAATTCTGTACATTCTCTGCAGCTTGATGGAATCCATCTCCAATTTTCTCTAAATACTTGCCAGGGTACCAGCAACCACTACCTAATGTATTCGCCATTTCTCCCTCAGTCAAATCATTGAGGTAGCTTTCAGAATCTAAGAATAAGTCAGCACCAGCAGGATTTAAGTCAGAGATGTTAATCTTAGCCATTTTTCAGTTGCTCCTTAATAAAATTAGTAGATCAATTTTGTTGATTGGGAATCAGACTTGGTTTTGTCTCTTTCCATTTATATTATTGCCTGACTTTTCTGTAATTGCAAGGGTTTGAACAACTTAAAACTGCATCTAACTAACACAATTATGTCTCGAATTTTCGAGAAATAATCATCTATATTCAGTAAAATTTAGCTCAAAGTCAGTTAATTCAATTTCAACAGATAATTATTGAAGAAATAACTCGCACAATTATGTCTTTTTTGATTTGATGATGGTATCGAACTGCAATAAACGTCCAAAAAAAAACAGCCCCATAACCGAGCTGGAGCTGAACTGAAAAATTATTATTGAAAATAGTGTAGGTTGGGTTGACAAAGGAAACCCAACATATATTAGGTTGTTGTTGGGTTCGCGATCGCTTAACCCAACCTACAGAGACTAATATTGCCAGGGTTTGAACAACTTAAAACTGCATCTAACTAACACAATTATGTCTCAATTTTTCGATAAATAATCATCTATATTGAGTAAAAAATAGCTCAAAGTCACTTAATTCAATTTCAACAGATAATTATTGAAGAAATAACTAATACAATTATGTCTTTTTTGATTTTCCTCTAGTATTGAACTGCAATAAAAGTAAGTGCAAAAAAAACAGCCCCATTAGATTATGGGACTGAACTGAAAAATTATTATTTGAATTATGACTTCTAAGGGAGTGGATTTAATTTTTGTGGAGGACATTATTCCAGCAGAGTTAGATAATAATGTAGAATCAAATAGTCAAGCTATTTCCCCATAGCTTGAATGGGTTGGGGGAGGCGATCGCGATCGATATTACCTCTCCCCAACACCGTTGCTTCCAACTACTGAGTCAAAGGGGGGTCAACTGCAAAATATCACCCAGTCGAACATTAATTTTGTGACTGGGTGATATTTTTTTATAGAAGCTCGAACCGTATCTCTGCAAAGATAAGGGTTTTTAGCCAAGTCCTCAGGAGATTGAGAAATAAGATAGGGGAAAAAGAGTAGAAAAATACCCCCCTTTCCCCACACTTCCCACCCTCTCCGTCTACATTCTCAATAGAACCTCTTCACAGGACTACCCCTTTTACAAACAGTCTCTTATCAAATGCCCTACAATACTAACATTGACCTCCCACTTTCCCCGGTTTCTTGTTACTCCTCTTCAAGCGGATTTGATATAACAATCAAATTATCTCTTGGGAACAAAAAACAATTTATTATAGTTATCAAACTATTTTTAGTCAATTATGGAATAGGGAGTTCTATCGCTAATTTCCGGAGATGACATAAAGACTATACAAAAGAGAAATCAGAGCTTTCCAAGTCCATACCTGTAACCCCATCAACAACTGCAATTAGTTCACTACCACTGTTGGTATAGATAGCTGTTCCAGCAGGTAAACCAGAAACATTTTCCTGCAAAGTATAGTCAAGACTATTACCATACAGTTGAATCTGATCGCCTCCAGCACTATTAAAAGTACCGATAAGAGCGTAATCTGCTGTACCATTATCATCATAGTAAACCTGACCATCACCTAAGATAAATAGATCGGTACCAGCACCCCCTTCCAAAGTATCTATCTCATTATTCCCGGGTTGAGCAGCAGTTGGATCGACTCCTGTCAGGGTATCATTACCATTATCACCATCAATAATATCATCACCACCACCACCGTTGAGTTGGTCATGATCATTTCCACCTAGAATGGTATCATTACCACTACCGCCAGTGATGTTATCCCTACTAGCCCCACCACTTAGGAAATCATCACCTTCTCCACCATCAATAATATCAGCACCTCTACTACCTTCGGCATAGTCATCGCCAGCACCACCATTGAGAATGTCGTTACCACGTTCCCCTCGTAAAGTGTCATCACCAGCATCACCATTGAGTTCGTCATGACCAGTACCACCTTCGAGGATATCACTACCGCTACCGCCGTTAAGTAGATCGTTACCAGTCGATCCAGTCAGAGAGTCATTACCGAGTTCACCATTGATAACATCGTTACCTTCTCCACCATCAATACTATCATTACCGCTGCTTCCAGTTAGAGTTTTATTGCCTCCGTCAACTAAAGAGAACTGACTTGTATCACTCAAACTCATACCTGTAACTCCATCAACAACTGCAATTAGTTCACTACCACTGTTGCTATAGATAGCTGTTCCAGCAGGTAATCCAGAAACATTTTCCTGCAAAGTATAGTCTGTATAGTCACCAGCAATTCCAAATAGTTGAATCCTATCACCTTCAGCACTATTAAAGGTACCGAGCAGAGCGTAATCTGCTGTACCATTATCATTATAGTAAACCTCACTATTACCTAAGATAAATAGATCCGCACCAGCACCGCCAAGCAAAGTATCTATCTCCCTATTATTTGGTCTAGGAGGAGCAGTTGTCTGGAGTCCTGTCAGGGTATCATCACCATCACCACCTTGAAGAATGTCGTTACCATTACCACCATCAATAATATCATCATCACCACCACCGTTGAGTTGGTCATGATCACTTCCACCTAGAATGGTATCATTACCACTACCGCCAGTGATGTTATCCCTACTATTCCCACCATCGAGGAAATCATCACCATCACCACCATCAATAATATCATCACCTCTATTATCTACGACATAGTCATTCCCTGCACCACCATTGAGAATGCGGAAACACTTGGCTCCTGAGTAGGTAAGTTGTCACTGACTACATCTTGTTCGACGTTTTCGGATGCGGTATCATCTGCAACAAACTGAATATCGCGGTTAACATCAAAGCTCTGTAACTCATCAAAGTTTGCTAAAGTGGCAATTTGCTGAGAACCAAACGATAAAGCACCATTGGTTTGGTCATCTGTTACGGTGATACTCGCGTCGTTAATCGTAATATCGAACCCGTCAATGTTTCCTTGATAGGAAACGAGATCCAGACCATCCCCACCATCAATATTGGTTCGGTCTCCTTTGATACCAAAGTTTTCTGGTAAATTCAACTTGCTAAAAGTACCATTCTCATTCGAGAAAAAGATGTTCGCCGTATTCTTATTATCATCATCAAATTTTCCCTTTTCTTGACGGAGGAAATCATCTAACCCATCCCCGTTAAAATCCCCAATATATAAATTGGTTAGGTCTCCTTTGATATCAAAGTTTTCTGGTAAGTTGTTAACTGATGCTTGCACCATAAGACTGAATCTTGAACTCTGAAGTTTCATTTTATATTATTGCCTGACTTTTCTGTAATTGCAAGGGTTTGAACAACTTAAAACTGCATCTAACTAACACAATTATGTCTCGAATTTTCGAGAAATAATCGTTAATTTTGAGTAAAATTTAACTAAAAACCAGTTAATTCAATTTCAACAGATAATTATTGAAGAAATAACTCGCACAATTATGTCTTTTTTGATTTTCCTCTAGTATCGAACTCCAATAAAAGTCCAAAAAAAACAGCCCCATTAGATTATGGGACTGAATTGATATTTGATTCATTTATTGTCCAATAGTAAGATTTATTCGACTGGACAGTTAAGTTCGGCGATCGCCTGCGACAGAACATCTGTTACCCTTAGCGATCGCTCATTCTAAATAGGTTGATATTTGATTCATCTATTGGACAATAGTAATGAGATAGGAAATACAGTTAAAGAAAGCGATCGCCTTCGACTACAAAAACCAACTATGAAAATCAATTAAATTATGCTGGTTTGGTGATGTATGAGGTGGTTTTGGATGATCAAGATTTAGCGATGGAATTATTCTATGCTGTTGAGGAAGGGCTAACTACTGAAGCCCAATAATTGGACAAAGTTAGACAAATATTAATAAATATTGAAGAAATGCTGATTATCTGCTATCATACATATAAAATTATCCTATCATAATCAAAGACTTTGATTTCATGGCTTACCAGTTCAAATGCAATCAATCAAGACCAAGTTAAAAGTTAACAATTACCAAAAAACAATACTTGCCAAACACGCAGGTGTGGCTCGTCATGCTTATAATTGGGGATTAACTACTTGTATTACTGAATATGAATTAAGGAAAAAACGACCTAGTGCAGTTACCTTACATAAACGTTTGGTGAGGGAAGTTAAAAGTCAAAATCCCTGGTATTATGAAGTATCAAAATGTTCACCTCAACAGGCATTAAGAGATTTAGACAGAGCATTTAAAAATTTTTTAACTATTCCCAAGCGCGGATTTCCTAAATTCAAGAAAAAAGGAAAAAAAGATAGTTTCTATTTAGAAGGAAGTATCAAAATTATTCAAGGAAACTATATAAAACTACCAAGAATAGGAATAGTAAAAACTTATGAAATCTTACCATCTGTACCAGTAAAAAATGTGAGAATATCCAAACGCGCAGGTGATTGGTACATTAGTTTTAAATATGATGATCAACCCAACCCTACTACAAAAGAACGAGATATTATCGGTGTGGATGTAGGTATAAATGCTCTAGCAACTTGTAGTGATGGAAGCCAATTTGCTAACGTTAAAGCCTATAAGCAAGCCAAAAAGAGACTAACTCGTTATCAGCGCCGTGTTAACAAAAAAGATCCTGGTTCCAAAAACAGAAGGAAAGCAGTAAAAAAACTAGCCAAGGCGCACAAAAAAGTAGCTGATATCAGGGCGGACACACTACATAAACTCACAACATGGTTAGCTCAAAACCACAGCACCATAGTGATAGAAGATTTAAACGTGAGTGGAATGCTCAAAAATCATAAATTGGCAAGTGCAATAGCAGATTGTGGTTTTTATGAGTTTAAGCGTCAGCTTACATACAAATGTGAGTGGTATGGCAGTAAATTAACGATCGCTGATAGATTTTATCCAAGTTCTCAAATATGTTCTCACTGTGGGCAGAAACAGAAAATGCCACTGCATAAGAGAACTTACAAATGTGGCAACTGTGGATTCTCAGTAGACAGAGATTTTAATGCTGCTGTAAACTTGGAAAACTATGTGCATCAGTAGGTGGAGTTTCCGCCGATTTTAAGCCTGTGGAGAAGATAAGTTACAGACTGCGGTCAGTGGTCTTCTGTGAAACAGGAAGCTAGCTCCAAAGCTCATGCAATCATCCATGGGTAAGTTTGGGTAAGTTTAGTAGAACGGTTGAAGTAATTCTAGGGGTGTAGTGGCAAGTTTGAGAGATTCTTCAATGGAGAGAGAATTACTAATAACCAAACTACCTAACCACATTTGCAGATAGCTGCCGATCGCTGTTCCCAAATCAAAAGCAGGGTCTCCCCAACTAGACCTCTCCCAATCAATCAACCTTACAATATTCCCACTAGAATTTTCCCACTCTTGAGCAACGAGAATATTATTTAGTTTCAGATCATTATGAGTCAGACAAGTGGGAGATAAAGTCTCGCGAAGTTGAGCGATCGCTTGCCCTAAACTGTCATATCGTTGATAAAGAGCAAAAAATCTCAACCCATCTACAGGAGCGATACCAAAAATTTCTGGTCCTATCCTTTCGAGACTCTGCACTAAAAGTGGTGATACTTCAGGTTTAGCACGAACAACTTCACTAGCAAAGAACTCCCGATAATTTTCCTGATTCCAAGTATCGCGGTGAACGGTCGCCAAATAACTACCGATTTCAGCAGCAACTTTTGTAGGGAAGTTGTTTTCCTTGGAATAGAAATCACTTAAATCTCGATAACTATCCAGGTAAGTAGATACCATAATAGATTTCTCGGCGTCGTAGTGTAACAACTCTGGTAGAAAGAGACGCCAATGCTTAAGTTCGGGAAATGTCTGTAAAAATTTTTGGATTCGCCATTCCCCAAACAACTCACCAGCAGTTTTTCCTTGAGAATTATATTGTTCTTGTTTAACTAAAAGCTTTCGACCATCTGGCAAAGTCACTAATAAATTAAAATTTTTAGCAGTAATTCGCTCAATATTACTCTGAGATGTCTGCGAGGGATATTGCTCCGCTTCCTGTAGCGAATCGCATAAACCATTTTCTACTAAATAGTCATAGACATTTTGAGAGTTTAAGACAAACTTCATTTCAACTCGCCTCTAAATTTAATATATAAATTATTAGTTACTATCTAAATATTTAGAATGACAAAATTTTACTAGCTTGACAAGCATTTTAATCAAATAAAACAGACACAACTAACACAATTATGTCTTCAATAATTATCTGTTTAGATTTAATTAACTTCCTTTGAGCTAATTTTTACTTAAAATAGACCATTATTCCTCTAAAATTCGAGACATAATTGTGTTAATTAGATGAAGTTGAGCGATCGCTTGCCCCAAACTTTCATATCGTTGATATTGTTCAATTGCTTTGACTTCCTACTCTCATATAGAATCCGGTTAAATACTTATCATATCTACAGAAGGAAGGCACTTATGCAGAAAGGAAAGAATAAGCTGAGAAAATACAAAGTTTTTCATCAACTAATTATCCGGATTACATATCATAGATAGCTGATAGCTGATGCTTGAATGCTTACCTTTTTTTAGCTATTACTTAAATTGAAAATAATTGATAAATTACTACTCCGAAAATAAACTATCTAATTCACAATAATCCGGTAAAGTTGTATCAATAATTCGACCATTTCTCAAAACAACTCTATCATGTTGAGACCGTGATAAAAGTTCGCTCAAATTCCTACCTTTAAACAGAATTAAATCCGCAGGTAATCCAATTCCAATTCTGCCAATATTAGGTAAACCAATTAAATCCGCAGGAGTCTTAGTAACAGCACAAGGCCAATCCCCATAAGGCATATCTAAATGAGCAATTCTCACTGACATATTAAACACTTCCAAAACATCATGGTCGCCAAATCCAAAAAATGGGTCGCGACAATTATCACTCGCCACCGCAACAGAAATTCCCTGTTTTTTTAACTCATGTAATAAAGTAACTCCCCGCCATCTCGGAGTATAATTATCTTGCCTATTTTGGAGATAAAGATTACACATTGGCAGACTAACAATACTAATATTTGCTTCTTTAACTAATTTGAGAGTTGCTGTTACTTGTTCCGGAGTTTGTACCGCCAAACTACAACAATGTCCGCAGATAATTATTCCAGTAAATTGATGACTAATTGCCTTCTCAGCAACTTGATATAAAACCCTAGAATTAGGGTCTCCATTTTCATCAGTATGTAAGTCTAAATCTAATTGTCTTTCTTTCGCCAGACTAAATAACCTCTCCAATTGATTATCCAAGTCTGAATTCATCAATGGAAATGCTCCTAATATCCCACCAATATCAGCAATTTTATCAGCTAATGTTTCTCCAGCTTCAGTAAGATAATAATCCGCACTAACCAAAGAAACAGGTTGTAAAATTAATCTACCTTCCCACTCTTTTTGTAATGTTTGAAATACATCCAAACTAATATTTCCCTGTTCTGCAAAACATTCAAGATGAGCAAGATGAGTCCGAATAGCTTTTGTACCATGAGCATAACTGCATTTGAGACCAAATTCCATCCGACGATAAATATCTTCAGCATTCCAATATTCTTTAGCATCCTTAGCTTCCGCATCCAAAGCACCATCAAAACTACCATCTGAGTTAGGCGATCGCATCCAGATATGACCTTTATCTAGATGGGTGTGCATATCCACAAAACACGGCCAAACCTGGCCACCTTTGAGGTCTACTATAGGAATATTCTCAGTTTCCAGAGAGGGCAAATGTGTTGAGGAGTAGACGACTTGTATAATAACTCCTTCATTAATTTCGATATCCACCAGTGATAAACCCTCCCTAGTTTGACTAGGTATGTCGAAATCAGTTTCTAGAAGACATACAGGTATATGAGCATTTTTTAGCCAATAGTGAGAGCTATCATAAATTACAGAAAATTGTTGATTATTCATAATATCTAAATAATATAGCGCTAGGGATATAGGGAACAGGGAATAGCAAACTGTAAAAGGGTTTTAGGATTGAAAAATGTCCGCGCCCAATTCTTGTAGTGCTATATTTGATTTGTGCCAAATTAATTTAATCAGGACTTACGCAAAATAGGTAATTATACACCATTTGTAGGGGTTAACAGCCGTTAACCCCTACCAAGAGAGGTGTTTATGGGTAATATCATGTCCGGATAAGAGCGTGATCAAAAAACTTTCTCCTTATTCTTCCTTCTTCTTTCTTCCCTCCTGACTCCTGACTCCTGACTCCTGACTCCTCCGTAGTTATTTATTTATAACTGTTTAACCGGACATGATATAAGTCCTGTTAATACTGCACTTTGAGCTGGAAGTTGTAAATATGAGCACTCATTGCTATATAGCGAGGGCGCAATTCGGAGCTTTGCGGAGCGCAAATACCATTCGCCCCTACAGATGGCAGGGTCTATTTATTGTCACGCTTAGAAAAATTTATGGGGAGATGGGGGAATGGGGAGATGGGGAGATGGGGGGATGGGGAGATGGGGAGATGGGGAGGTGGGGAGATGGAGAGATTTGTATATTTGCATAATTTTTTGTATTTCTGATGAATATTCTCTGACGACAAAGAATTAGCCCTGCCTACAGATGGTGGCTTAAAAGTCAATTTGCGTAAGTCCTGTACTTAAAACTTTTGACTTAAAACTTTTGACTTTTGACTTAAAACTTTTGACTTTTGAAAACTTTTGGCTTTTAACTTGAGCGATAACTGCTATCTCCATGGCAAAATTAATGTTGAGAACAAGATCAGCAAAAGGATGAATCTAAAATGATGACTGAATCTAGATTACAAACTGCATTGAAAAATGGCCAAGCTCTAAAAATTATTAGTGGTTTGACTAACTTTGATACAAACAGAGTAGCAGCAACTGTCAAAGCTGCCACCCTTGGTGGTGCAACCTACGTTGATATTGCTGCCGATCCTAATTTAGTACGAATGGCGCGCAGTTTAACTAACTTGCCCATCTGTGTTTCTGCCATCGAACCTACCAGATTTTTGCCAGCAGTAGAAGCAGGAGCTAATTTGATTGAAATTGGTAACTACGATCCTTTCTACGCCAAAGGTATACGTTTTGAAGCGGAGGAAGTATTGGAGTTAACTCAACAAACTCGCGACCTGTTACCTAATATTACTCTTTCTGTAACTGTTCCCCATACTTTAGAACTAGACCGACAAGTACAACTAGCTACTGAGTTAGTAAAAGCTGGTGCTGATATTATTCAAACTGAGGGTGGTGCTAGTGCTAAACCTGTTCATCCTGGAACATTAGGGTTAATTGAAAAAGCTGCCCCTACTCTAGCAGCAGCTTATGAAATTTCTCGTGCTGTATCTGTACCTGTATTGTGTGCTTCCGGAATTTCTAATGTAACTGCTCCACTAGCTGTTGCTGCTGGTGCGGCCGGAGTTGGTGTGGGTTCTGCTATTAACCGCCTTAATGATGAAGTGGCAATGATAGCTGCGGTTCGTAGTTTGGTGGAAGCTTTGGCAAGCGTGCGTCATGTCAAAGTAGATGCAATGTCTGTTTAATTAGTTTTATTTTGTAGTGCGGGCATCTTGCCCGCTAAAGGTTTAGCTTGAAAATGTGGGTAAATTTTAGAAAATATAGACCTCTCCCCCCTTTCCAAGGGGGGTTGGGGGGGATCGTAGCGTTAGGTTTTATATCATGTCCGGATAATTAGTTATAAAAAAACTTTCTCCTTCAACTCCAGTTGTTCTTCTTCCTTCCCTCTTTTCTCCTGACTCCTGACTCCTGAGGACTGACTCCTCCGCAGTTATTTATTTATCACTGTTTAACCGGACATGATATTACTCACAATTTTAGTTTAGACGAGCTACTAGAGAGTTTCGACTTAGTTAACAATTTGCGCAATTTATCGACATAATACGATAGTTCTCACAGGCAAGTAGTAACGAGGGTGACGCTTTGTATCTTCTGCACTAATCCCTGCTTCAGCATTTCTGGG
>NZ_JAAHGM010000096.1:0-19163 GCF_010692625.1 Okeania sp. SIO2C2 | reverse complement strand
GTCGGTTTCAAATCCACTCTTGCTAGCCATCGATATATTGTAGAACGTCCCACTTTATAGATTCTGGAGGCCGATAAAATACTTCCTCCCTGTTCAATATAATCAATGACTCTTGTTCGTAAATCTAGACTATAAGACATTTTTTAAAATGATTTATTCTGGTTTATATTTGACTCTTTATACTGTACCACTCTTATTCATAATAACTATAGTAGTCAATAGTCAGTAGAAATGAGAATAGGGTCGATGGGAATTCTCACCCCACTAACCCCATTGATATTCTCTGTAAGGTAATGTATTCAACCAATAAGGGAAAAGATAATAATCTTTTTTTCTGTTTTTACACCTAGTTAGTAAAAAAGATGTAACATATTATACTATCTTCTCTATTAATTATCGGTTGTAAAGTTGAGTAATTTGTAGTAAGCGATCGCTCAATTCTTGACTCAAAAGCTCTGAAGTGGTATAGCGCCAGCGCCAGTTACCAGGAGTAACACTAGGGTCATTCATGCGAGCGCCGTTATCTAAGGAAAGAACATCTTGGAGAGGGAATATTGCCATATCAGCAACGGAAGCAGAAGCTAAACGCATGAGCGACCAACTGATTTCATGGATATCGCTATCACTAGCATAACCCAAATATTTAGCAACGTGCTGTCTTACTTCCTGAGGAGCTTGTAACCACCAACCGACAGTAGTATCGTTATCGTGAGTACCCGTATAGACTATGCAGTTGTTAATATAACTATGAGGTAAGTAGGGATGATCTGCCTCACCGCCAAAAGCAAACAATAATATTCGCATTCCCGGGAATTCAAAGCGATCGCGCATTGCTTCTACTTCTGGAGTAATAATTCCCAAGTCTTCTGCCAAGATCGGTAGAGTTCCTAGAGCTTCCTGCAATTTGGAAAATAATTTGTATCCTGGTGCTTTTACCCATTCGCCATTAATAGCATTATCTTCCCCTGCGGGTACTCGCCAGAAAGCTTCAAAACCACGGAAATGATCCACGCGCACAACATCCACATATTGTAAAGTTGCTCTAAATCTTTCGATCCACCAAGCAAAGTTAGTATTGATTAAATTTTCCCAGTTATAGACAGGATTTCCCCATAACTGCCCAGTTGCACTAAAATAGTCTGGTGGTACTCCTGCTTTCCATGCGGGTTCTAAAGTTTCTGGGTTGAGGTCAAAGTTTTCTGGATGACTCCAAACCTCTGCGCTATGATGACAGACATAAATCGAAACGTCACCAATAATTTTGATATTTTTCCCGTGGCAGTATCTGCGGACTTTTGTCCATTGTTCAAAAAACTGAAATTGCAAGAACTTATGATATTCAATACTATCGTGTAATAGACTTGTTGCTATTTTTACTGCACCTGGTTCTCGACGAGCTAAACCTGGTTCCCATTGATTCCATGTTTTATCTGGATTGGCCTCATGCAAAGCCATAAATAAAGCATAGTCATCCAACCAATATGATTGCTGTTGGGAAAAAATTTCGTATTCTGGTGGAATAGCTTGTTTGAAGCGGTCGTAAGCTTGCTGGAAATATTTACCTTTGTGGGGAATAACTTCTGCAAAGTTGACTCTGGCGTATGCTGGGTCTTCTTCTGAAGGTAGAGGTATGAGTTCATCAGGATTTAATAGTCCTTTCTCTGCCAATATATCCAGACTAATTAACAGAGGATTTCCCGCAAAGGCGCTGAAATTCATGGTATAGGGCGAATGTTCATAACCTGTTGGGCCTAGAGGTAATACTTGCCAGATTTTTTGTCCACTTCTGGCCAGAAAATCAATAAACTCATAAGCTGATTTGCCTAGATCCCCGATGCCGAATCTACTGGGTAAACTGGTAGGGTGTAGTATGATGCCACTTGCACGTTCAAAAGTCATAGTATTTATAAATTCAAAATTCAAAATTCAAAAGTCAAAAGTCAAAAGTCAGATTAATTAATAGTTTCTACATAATAATTTCTGTAACTTTCAGCTTTGTAAGATATTACCAGATACCAAATTTCAAATTACCATTTATTGCGCTAAATTTATACAATCAGATTCCTACTTTGCCTAAAGTTATAGACTCTAAGATTGTGGACGATTATCATCAAAGCGTGATTAACTACCTTAAATATTCAATATATGATTTAATTTATAATTTTCATATAGATACATTAATACTCCTAGATTTTTTGTTGCCTAAAATCCCAAGCTTTATACTTCATAAAATCAATCAGTAGTATATAAAACCAATTTGAGTTCTATATAATTATGGTAGTCAAGTCTTTTTGCGCATCAATTTTGAGGAAAAATCTGCTCTGAAGTGTTGAATTTTTTGTATTATTTCTCCCCACATCTTCCCTTTTCCCTCTTCCCTCTTCCCTCTTCCCTCTTCCCGAAAAATTGTGGTTTAAAGCCTCCCCTTTTAAGGGGATAATAAAAAAAAATTTCATTATTAGTCAATCCTCTTCTTTTGAAGGAGAGGTAATTATTCATTATTCATTATTCATTATTCATTATTCATTATTCATTATTCATTATTCATTATTCATTATTCATTATTCATTATTCATTATTCATTATTCATTATTCATTATTCATTATTCATTATTCATTATTCATTATTCATTATTCATTGTTGAACTCCTGTCTCCTGTCTCCTGACTCAAGGCTAAAAAAACGCGCATATTTATGAAGATACGATCAGGGGTTCTATAAAGTTAATTTTTTTGAATTTTTTAATTATTTTTATCGAAAATTAACCGGATTTTAACCAAGTTTTAACTACTTAATTTTCAGAAAATATTTGCTGGAAATTATTAATATTTAATTAGATAATATTAGGTTAAATACTTATAGTATTTTTGAAGGTCGGCAATGGGTAATTGGTAATTTGTACCCTTCTCAAACAGCTTCATTATCTGAACATGAGATTAATCAGTGAAAGTGGTAGTATATCAAATAAAAATCATTAGGAATATGGTCCATGAGTTTGAAGTTGTATTTTATCCGACATGGAGAAACTACATACAGTAAAACAGGCGGTTACTGTGGAATTTTAGACCCAGAATTGACTCCAGAAGGGTTAGAAATGGCAGAACAATTTGCTAAAACTCATCGCTCATTAAATTGGACTGCTGCCTATGTTAGCCCGATGAAAAGAACAATTGCTACTGCAAAACCTTTGTGTGATGCAGTAGGAACGGATAGGATTGACTCAAAGGAAAATTTTTCTTTTTATCCCCTTAAAATAGGAGGTTTGAAACCACAATTTTTTGGTAATTGGGAATTAGGAGATAAGTAGGTTTTTTGAATGGTTGAATACCCTTCCACTTAAGCTATCATAAAACAAAATTTTTCTATAAGTAAGGAGGCTTAAGAATCTAACTTTAAGTTGATTTTTTATCTTCTTTATTCTGTCTTTATTAGTATAGCATTCGAAGCAAAGATTAGGATAGATTAAAAGCTTAAAACTCAGACAAAGCCAGATTTTTCCTGATGACTTCTGATCAAAAAGTAGGTATTTACTTAAACATAGAGAATAGGTGACAAGGAACCTTTTTAATTATAACTAATTCTGGCGTTGCTGATTCTGGGTATGATTTGATAATTTTGTATTTGGGATTTTTTATTTTGGATGGTTTGAACTACTTGTTAATATTAACTTTTCCCAGATCCGGTGTTCCCAGATCCGGTGTTCCCTATAAACCTACTTTCATACCTTAATTCAGCAATGCCCTAATTCTAAGTTTTCCAGGAAAAATATAGATAAACTAATTAACTTTTGCGAGGGAATATCGTTACTTGTATACTATTACGAAAAAGTATAATTAAGAAATGTAAATAATTACTAATGATGAAAATTTTAGTTTTAAACGCAGGTTCTAGTTCCCAAAAAAGTTGCTTGTATGAAATTACTGGGGAAAAGTTACCAGAAAATCCACCAAAACCAATTTGGGAAGCAGCAATTGACTGGACTGCTAATGATGATTATGGTTTGATGGAAATTGCAGCAAATGGAGTGGAAAAAGAGGTAAAACTTAACCCAGAAAAACGCCTAGAAAGCATTGCTAAAATGTTAGAAACTCTTAGCCAAGGAGAAACTAAAGTTATAGAAAAACTATCCGATATAGATGTAGTTGGTCATCGAGTAGTTCATGGCGGTTCAGATTATTCAGAGGCAACATTTATTACAGATAAAGTTAAGGCAACAATCAAAAATCTTATCCCTTTAGCACCTACTCATAATCCCAATCATTTAGAAGGAATTGAAGCTATTGAAAAAACATTAGGAAATGTGGCTCAAATCGCAGTATTCGATACAGCATTTCACAGTAAAATGCCAAAAAAAACTGCTGTTTATCCAATTCCTTATGAATGGTTTGAAAAAGGAATTAGGCGCTATGGATTTCATGGAACAAGTCATAAATATTGTGTTCAAAAAACAGCAAAAATATTAGGAAAACCACCAGAATCTTTGCGGATAATTACTTGTCATTTAGGTAATGGAGCTTCTTTAGCAGCAGTTCGTAATGGAATTAGTATTAATACTACTATGGGATTTACTCCATTAGAAGGATTAATGATGGGAACTCGTAGTGGCTCAATTGACCCGGCAATTCTCATTTATTTAATGCGAGAACATGGTCTCGATGCAGAAAAACTCAATACAATTCTCAACAAAGAATCAGGGTTAAAAGGAATATCTGGAAAATCTGGAGATATGCGTTATATAACCACAGCGATGCAAGAAGGAGATGAACCTGCCCAATTAGCATTCGATATTTATATTCATCAACTTTGTTGTTGTATTGGAAAAATGCTCGCTTCTCTTGGTGGTATAGACGTTTTAGTATTTACTGCTGGAATAGGAGAAAATTCAGCAATTGTCAGAGAAAAAACTTGTGAAAATTTTGAATTTTTAGGGTTAAAAATAGACCGGGAAAAAAATATTAAACCAGGGATGGATACCGATATTTCTACTTCAGATTCAAAAGTACGAGTATTGGTAGTACATACAGAAGAAGATTGGGCGATCGCTTGTGAATGTTGGCAGAAAATGAACTAAGCTTAGGTGATATTTGGACTAAAAATTTGATAAATAGTTATACCAATTCTATAGCAGAAGAAAGAGGGAAGAAGGAAGAAGGAAAAATCTTCCGTTGTCTGAGTTTTAAGCTTTTGATATGTCCTAACCTTTCCTTCGACTTTTATATGTGAGGTTACTGGCGTGACACACCTTAAATGGTGTATTAGAAAAAAATGGTCAAACCTTGCCATAAACAGAATTATAGGAAAAAATCTAATCCACAGTTTTAGCTGTGTCATGCCACTATACAGAATTAGGTGGCGCGGTGGTAGGTCTTAGGTGTTAGACATTATACCAATTTTATGTGAAGTGGCACAGAATTATGAAATTTATTAACTTGTCTATCTCAATCTATAATCAACTCTGATTAATATATTATTCTATAGCAATGTACACTGGCATATTTACAAATTGCAGGAATTGTCCAATAGCTAAAAGTCTTATATTATCAGATTTTTATTCCCCCTTCCGGAGCTGTTGCCTTCCGGAGCTGTTGCCTGTTGCCTGCGCACAGCGCTATATACAGCTTAGAAATGAATTTTGAGTTATTAGCCATTACCTAATTTTTGACTTTTAACTTTTGACTTAGTAAATTAAAGTACATCAGTACATTGACATACTCTCCGGCGGTCAGGCACGGAGATTCTCCTGAAACTAGGATTCTTGGGTAAAATTACAGTTATGGACAATGAAGACCTCAATCAACTCAATATTCAGCCAATGGAAGAAAGTCCTTTAGATCATTTAGGAGAAGAACCCCCAAAACCAGATCCGGAGGAAATGTTACCATTGCTAACTTCCTCAGAACCCTCCCAAAGGATGATTGCAGCGCGAGCTTTCTGTGAACTCCAGGAAAAACGGGCTATTATTCCATTAATTAAATTATTAGAGGATGATTGTCCATTAATACGAGTGAGTGCTGCTTATGCTTTGGGCCGTAATCCTAGCCCAGATGCAGTAGAACCTCTAATTACACAATTGAATAAGGACTTCAACGGCTATGTCCGTAAAGGAGTGGTTTGGGCCTTGGGAAATTGTCGCGATCGCCGTGCTTTGGAGCCTTTGGTTGATGTCCTCAGAACAGATATTTCTGCCGTGCGTCTATGGGCAGCAAGTTCCCTTGGTCAGATGGCCAAAGTTAGTTATGAAGTGGTAGTAGGAGCAATACCACCATTAATTGAAGGTTTGCGACGAGACTCAATGCCAGCAGTTAGAAGTAATTGTGCATGGGCCATTGGTCAATTATGTCGAGAATTACCTTCTAATGTGGTCTATGCAGGTGGCATTGATGCCTTAATTGAAGCATTAGAAGAGGAGCAAGATATGGGAGTGCGGGAAGATGCTAAATCATCTTTGTTACGAGTAGGAGACCCCAGGGGTCTGCAAGTTATTGAAGATTTAGCAATGGAAGGATTATAATATCGTTTCTCAAAAACTTTTCAACGATTATCTTGAGTAAGGGAGTGGGGGAGTGGGGGAGAATTAAACATCAGAATAATTAACATTAACGCAGGTTCAAATTAGCAAAAAAGTTATTGGGACTTTTTCGATGACTAATAACTGAAGTGTTACTTATTCAATACTACGAAGGAGTATCCTTAATGTCAAAGCATAAAGTTTCTTATCAATTTCTCACTCCCCAAAGTTTTCTAGAACGTAGTGTCGCAGCATTTCATCAGAAAGATGTCATAGTTTACCGTCAACAACGGTGGACTTATGCTCAGTTTGCCGCTAGAGTTAATCAACTAGCAAACGCTTTAAAAAACTGGGGGTTACAAAAAGGCGATCGCGTAGCTTTCCTTTGCCCCAATATTCCACCTATGCTAGAAGCACATTTTGGCGTTCCCCTAGCAGGAGGACTTTTAGTCGCTATCAATATTCGATTAGCTGCTAAAGATATTTGCTATATCCTGAATAACTGTGGAGCGCGTCTATTATTTGTCGATACAGAATTATCTCACCTGGTAGCATCAGTGCGGGATGAGTTGGAAAGTGTAGAAGAAATAATTAATATAGTAGACAGTCAAATAGAAGCAAAAGGAGAAAAATTACCAGGAACAGATTATGAAACTTTTTTAACTACAGGCAGCTCAGACCCTATATCATCCTCCCTTACAGACGAAAACGAACCAATTTCGATCAACTATACCAGTGGCACCAGTGGTCAACCCAAAGGAGTGGTATATACTCATCGTGGTGCTTATCTCAATGCTTTGGGCGAAGCATTAGAACTAGGGATGAATAATAATAGTATCTATTTGTGGACGTTACCCATGTTTCACTGCAATGGTTGGTGTTTTACCTGGGGAGTCATTGCTGTGGGTGGTACTCATATTTGTATGCGGAAATTTTTCCCCAATACTGTAGTCTCGTTAATTATGGATGAGAGAGTAACTCACTTCTGTGGTTCTCCTACAATATTAATTGCTCTTGCTAACGACCGCGCCATCAAAAAATTACAACTTTCTCATACTCTTCGAGTTGCCACTGCAGGAGCGCCACCTTCTCCCACTATTATTCAGACAATGGAAGAGTTGGGAGTTGATATTACTCATGTTTATGGTTTAACAGAAACCTACGGACCCCATAGTGTTTGTGAATGGCAAGCACCTTGGGATGATTTACCAATGGCAGAAAGGGCCAAGTTGAAAGCTAGACAGGGAGTACCTTATATTCATGCTACTCAAATGCGGGTAGTAGATAAGGATATGCAGGATATACCTGCTGATGGGGAAACTATGGGAGAAGTTGTCATGCGTGGCAATAATGTCATGCAGGGATATTTTAACGATTCAGAGGCGACTGAGTTGGCGTTTCGCGGTGGTTGGTTTCATAGTGGAGATTTGGCAGTGATGTATCCTGATGGTTATATGGAATTACGCGATCGCGCTAAGGATATTATTATTAGTAGTGGTACGAATATTTCGACTATTGAGGTGGAGAGAGTTATTTATAAACATCCAGCAGTTTTGGAAGTGGCGGTTATTGCTATCCCGGATCAGAAACGAGGTGAGGTGCCGAAAGCGTTTGTGACTTTGAAAGCGGATAAAAGTGTGACAGAAGCAGAAATTATTGATTTTTGTCGCCAGAATTTGGCACAGTTTAAGGTACCGAAAGCGGTTGAGTTTATAGAGTTGCCAAAGACTGCTACAGGTAAAGTGCAGAAATATTTATTGCGGGAGAAAGAGTGGGTTGGTTATGAAAAAAGGATTCACTGAGACAACTTATTTTGGCGTTGGTAAATTAGGGTATGATATTAATCTTAATTATTTAGGAGTCAGGAGTCAGTCCTCAGGAGTCAGAAGGAAAGAAAGAAGAAGAAAGAGTAGTAGAGGGAGAAAGTTTTTTGTTTGCGCTCTTATCCGGACAAGACATCATACCTCAAATCACCAACGCCCTTATTTTCAGCATCTGTTGAAAAAGATATAGACTTTTAACTTCCGCGTAGGGAACAGGGAATAGGGAACAGGGAACAGGGAATAGATTTTTACACCAAAGTTTGTAAGTGACTGTTACAATTCTAGTGCAGGATGGCGGAAATAACTGACCAGTTACAAAATCCTAAAACAATTACAAATGAAAAATGATTGACTTTTGACTTTTGACTTTTAACTTCCGCGTAGCGGCACTAGCTTATGTTAATATCCCCTACTCCTCTACTCCCCTGCTCCCCTACTCCCAACAACTCTAATAACTATTCAATCGGACATGATATTACTCCTGACTCCTGACTTCTGTACGTCGCCAATCCGACGGAACCCCTACCTGACTCCTCCGTCCCCGCATTTGCATCTGTTGACGAAACTGCTCTCGTTGTTCTTCAGTTAAAATATTCGCCATTTGCTCGCGGGATGAATGCATAATTTCGCGCATCTGAGTTTTTTGCTCTTCAGAGAGATTTAACTGTTTCATTGCTCTGTGGGGGCGTTGACCTTGTGAAGTTAAAGTTTGAAACTGTTGCTGCTGTTCGGGAGTCAGAATATTTTGCATTTGAGCTTTGCTTTGCGCTCGAATTTCCTCCCACTGAGTTTTTTGTTCAGGAGTTAGATTCAAATTTTTAGGATGGGCATCAACTTTTACAGGATTAGCAAATAGAATAGTGGCAACGATGCCAAGTAATAATAGAGAGAAAGATTGACGTTTCATTAGATTTATTTACAACTCCATGTATGAGGTGTTTACTGTCTTAATCCTACAGGCGATCGCTCATAAACAACTAGAGCTGAAAGTCCTAATTTCATCTAGGACTTTCGTCCTAAAATTATGCATATTTTCCCAAAAATAACTAAACACCCAATCCGTTTTTTACTCTACTTAGAATGGATTTTGCTGATTATTATTGCCATAAGTGAAACTTTGAAATTTCCTCTCTATGGTGGTCGGCGGAGAATAGGAGATATTCACACAGCAGAAGTCTCCAATTCACTCTCTATCAATCTTTTTCTCCTGCTAGTATTTAGCCTGATGGGACTATTTTTACCTATCAATAAATCCCGCTCAAATAAAATAATTTATACTGCTGTAGAAATTGGTTTAATTATTTTAATGTCATTCCTGAGTAATTTGCGTCTCTCTCCAATATTATGTATAATTTTGGTCATTCGAGATTGTTTTATCTTTGAAAGAAAACAAAATTTAATTATTAATATATTTGTTTTTTCTTTATTTACATTTATCCAAATCCAAAAATTACACAAACTGACAAGATTACCATTATTTGCTAGAGAAAGATTTATCTTAGTTTTATTAAGTTCAATAATTTTATTTGGATTAGTAATAGTTTTCTTGCAATTATTAGTAAAAGCAATAATGTCAGAACGAAAAAGTCGAGAACAATTATCTCTGCTCCCGACTTCCTATTCCCTTATACCAATTCCCATGCATTAATGCTATAGTCCCGATGGGACTTCAGTTATTAAGTAATAATAATGCTTCAGCAATGCTTGCATACGATTATCGGCATTAAACCAAAATATCTTATGTCTTTTAACCCTACTCCCTACTCTCAATGAGATGTAGCAATAATGCGTGATAAATGGTATTAGATAAAATTAGTAGAAACTATGATTAAAGTATTATTAGTCGATGATGAAAATTTAATCCGGCGTGGATTAAAAGCTTTATTAAAGTTAGAAAATTATTTACAAATAATAGGAGAAGCTGAAGATGGAGAAATGGCAATAAATCAAATAGAAAATCTACAACCAGATGTAATTTTAATGGATGTACGAATGCCAATAATGGATGGAGTAGCAGCAACTAAAGAAATTTGTCAGCGTTTCCCAGAAGTAAAAATATTAATATTAACTACATTTGATGACGATCAATATGTCACTCAAGCATTGAAATATGGAGCAGCAGGATATTTACTAAAAGACACACCTTCAGAAGAATTAGGTCAGGCAATTCAAGCTGTATTTAAAGGTTATACACAACTAGGACCTGGTATAGGTAAAAAAGCTATTTATCAAATGGCAATTCCTGTTAGTAACCTTCCTCAAAATTGGCAATAATTAACACCAAGAGAACAAGAAATTTTAAAGTTATATCATGTCCGCTGGTATCGTTCGTGTAAACCCAAAGGTGAATATCTACAGGAAATTTAAGTTTTTTTCTTGCTTTTAAGTATTCTTGCCTGTTCCCTGTTCCCAGTTAAGTGTTCCCTGCCCTTGCTATACAATACCGATGCTACCGGACATGATATTAATTGCTTCTGGTGCAAAGAACCGAGAAATAGCCAAAACTCTCTATATTTCTGAGAAGACTGTAAAAAATCATATTACTAATATTCTCAGGAGGTTAAATTTACGCGATCGCACTCAAGCTGCTATTTTTGCCCATTCAATTTTATCTGGACAGGGAGTAGGGAATAGCGAGTAGGAAGTAGGGGCAAATGCCCGTTTGCTGATGCATAGCTGACGCTAACCCCTGTACAGGATGGAAGAAGAAAATGTTCCATCTCAACGCCATTACCAAATCTTTCTCGACCTCCCCATCTCCCCATCCCTCCATCTCCCCATCTCCCCATCTCCCCATCTCCCCATCTCCATTTGACTGGGAATCAAAATCAAAGACCAATAAGGAACATCAACCTGCTTAACCTCAGTAATGTCAACAATTCGCTGATTTGATTGAGTCGCCCTTTCAATATAAAGTGCCCTATGCAATAACCCTAAACGATTGATAACCCTACGGACTTTGGTAAAATGCCTCCCTAATTTAATGATAACCGCCGCATCAACAACAGCAAGACGATCGCTCAAAGTAGTTTCATCCAAAGTAGCAGGGATAATACTCAACACATCATTGCCATAAGTAATTGGGACCCCCAGCATAGCAGCACTTGCCATTGTAGAAGAAATTCCCGGTACAATTTCAGTAGGAAACTGTCTCGAAAGTCGCTGAAAAAGATACATAAATGAACCATAAAGCATTGGTTCCCCTTCACATAACACCGCCACATCTGTCCCTACTTTTAGGTGTTCGGCAATCTTGGTGGCAGCTATATCATAATAGGGATGTGGCGATCGCTTAACATCAAACGGTAAAGACATAGAAATTTCTATCTGGTCGGGACCAATAAAGTCCGAGACGATCGCCCGTGCTAAAGCTTTACCATTTTCAGAAATAGGGTAAGCAATTACTGGAACAGTAGTCAAAATGCGGTGTGCTTTCAAGGTCAACAACTCTGGGTCGCCAGGTCCAATGCCTAATCCATACAGTCGTCCTAATTCTGTCATAGCTCGCTCTCCTTTGCCAAAGCATTCACTGCCGAAGCAGCGATCGCACTCCCTCCACGTCTTCCATGGAGAGTAATAAATGGAATTCCTCGACTATTTGCTGCCAGTTCAGCTTTTGATTCCGCTGCACCCACAAATCCCACAGGAAAACCTAAAATTACAGCAGGTTTTGCCATACCCTCATCCAGCATTTCTAGTAAGTGAAACAGTGCTGTTGGTGCATTACCAATGGCGATCACAGAATTATTGCTCAGAGATTTCCATAATTCTATTGCTGTTGCAGAGCGAGTATTGTTAATTCGTCGAGCCATTTTAGGTACTTCTGGATGATTAAGAGTACAAATAACTTCATTATTAGCTGGCAACCGATGACGGATAATTCCATTAGCTACCATTTGAGAATCACACAGAATTGACGCACCATTAATTAATGCGGCACGTCCTACTTGCACTGCATCTTCTGAAGCAACTAAGTCTTCTACAATATTTGTCATACCGCAGGCATGAATCAATCTAACTGCAACATGAGCTAAATCCTGAGGAAATCTTTCTAGGTTAACTTCGGAGCGAATCATAGCAAAAGATTTGCGGTAAATTTCTTCGCCGTTGCGAATATAATCAATCATTTTGGGGAAATTCGGTAATTGGTAATTGGTAATAGTTCAAATAAATTCATTGCTTTATGAAATAACAGTTTGGCAGAACTTGATTTCAAAATCTTATACCAGTTTGATAAATATTTGCTACAAATAGGTAGGCTATTTTTTAGGATTCAACCCACCCCTAACCCCTCCTGGGAGGGAAAGTTAGGAGTCAGGATAAATGGCTTAGATATCATTTTTTAGGTTGAAACTTATCTTTTTAATCAAAGGGACATCTCCTGCATGTGTCTTTTAATTATCCAAATTATTCGTAACATTCTTTTTTTTTCTTTATATGGTATTAACCATAACTGACCATCTGAAAATAGTATTATATTTAGTTAGGATAATTACCGATCGATAAAATGTCAAGTATTTTCCACCGAGGAGAAAGAGACCGGATATATTTCATTTTCTTCTTCATTGCCTACTGTTTTTTCATTAGACTTTAGAATGATTTCAAAGATAGCTCCTTGCGGTTGGTTGCTTATAACACAAATTTTGTCTCCATGGGCCTCAACAACCATTTTGCAAAAGGCTAAACCCAATCCTATTTGGGAAACACCAGACATCATAGTTCCAACCTCGTATTTCTCAAAAATCTTTTGTTGCAATTGTTCTGGAACGCCCGGACCGGAGTCGATCACCTGAATTCTGCAATCTCCAGAATTGAGCAATTCTAAACTCACGATAATTTTACTCTTATGTGGAGAAAACTTAATAGCATTTGAGATCAGGTTATCCAAAACTCTATGATACAGAGTGACATCAATAGTAACTTTTTTACAGATAGCTTCTGGGAGTTGACTAACTAGGGACTGATTTTTTTGTTCGGCGACCGCTTCAAAGTTTGAAATAGCAGACTCGATCAAACTACATAGTTTTACCTGTGTGCGGTTGAGACGAATTTGACCAGATTCCAGTAAAGCCATATTTAATAAATCATCAATTAATACTTGTAATGTTTGTGCTGACGAATAAACTTGATTTAGTTTAATATTTTGCTGATCTTGAGGATAATTAGGATTTTTCAAGAGTTCTAAACCAAACAAAATAATAGTCAAAGGATTTCGTAAATCGTGAACGACCATTTTTACCATATCTTCTCGTAATTTGAGCATAGTTTGTAAGTTATCATACTGGTGCTTAATTCGTAGCATGGAGCTAACTCTCGCCCTCAGCTCAATGGTATTAACGGGTTTACTGATAAAATCGTCAGCGCCAGCATTTAGACAATTTGCCAAATCTGACTTTGCGCTTAATGCCGTGACCATAATAATGGGAACAGCTTGCCATGCTGACATAGCTTTAATTTGCCGACAAACTTCAAGACCATCAATTCCCGGCATCATTACATCAAGTAAAATCAGGTCTGGGTTGTAGGTTTCTAGGTTGGCGATCCCCTCTTCACCACTGGCAGCATAATACAACTCATAGTCTTGGTCGCTCAAAAGAGCTTCAATCACATCAAAATTATTAGGCTCATCATCAATCACTAAAATAGAAGGTAAATGCATTTATTTTGTGTTTAAAAGTTTTTGAATTGTGGTTGCCAATTGTTTTAGTTTAACAGGTTTGCTCAAGTAATCACTAGCTCCAGCCGCCAGACAACGTTCTCGATCGCCCACCATCGCTAGAGCAGTCAGTGCCACTATCGGCACATCGACCAAGTTAGGAATACTACGAATCTGCTCTATGGCCTGGAGGCCATCTATCTTTGGCATTGAAATGTCCATCAGAATCAGATCGGGGTTTTCCGACCGAGCGAGGGTAATTGCTTCCTCTCCATTCCTAGCCAGCAGAATTCGATAGCCTTTAGCTCTCAGATAGCTTGAAACTGTACTAATATTTACTTTGTTATCTTCTGCCAGCATAATTAATGGTGATATTTGCTCTTGAGGCTGAGTTAGTTCAATGCTAGGTTCAGGCTGCACTTCCAATTCGTTGGAGGTGTCTATTGTCAAAGTGTAAGGAAGGTCGATGGTGAAGCAACTACCAACCCCTATCTCACTGGTGACACCCACTTGCCCGCCGTGATGCTCAACAATACGTTTCACTAAAGCAAGCCCTAAACCTGTCCCTTGGTAGTGCCGATTCAAGGAACTATCAATTTGGACAAAAGGCTGAAATAATTTTTTAAGGTTTTCTGGAGCAATGCCAATGCCAGTGTCAATAACAGCAATTCGTAGGAATTTTTTGAATTTGTTGGCCTTTGAGTCGAACTGCTGGCGATTGACCTGGACTTCCAAGGAAATACATCCCCCATCTGAGGTAAATTTGACAGCATTATTGAGTAGGTTGATTAAAACTTGGCGGATGCGTCGTTCATCCACGAATAACTCAGGCAGGTTTTGGGGCAGTTTCATTTCTAGTTGAATGCGTTTCTTTTCGGCAAGTTGTTTGATGAAGGCCAGACTAGATTGGCACAGAGAAGAAACTGTAGTGAGTGTAAAGTTTAGCTCTAACTGACCCGATTCAATTTTGGCGAGATCCAGAATGTCGTTAATGAGCTCTAACAGATGCCTTCCACTACTCTCAACAGTTTGTATAGCTTTCATTTGTTGCTCATTAATACTGCCAAATATCTCCTCTTGTAGCCCCTCTGTGATGCCGAGGATTGCGTTTAGGGGAGTGCGCAGTTCGTGGCTCATGTTGGCTAGAAATTGGTTCTTAGTCCTGTTTGCGGTTTCGGCAGTTTGTTTTGCTTGCTCTAATGAAAAGACTTTTAGGGCGACTTGTTGTTCTAAGTTTTGAGTCAGCCTTCTTAATTGCATATGAGTATTAACTCTGGCAAGGACTTCTTGTTCTTGAAATGGCTTAGTAATATAATCTACTGCTCCTAGCTCAAAACCTTTAATTTTGTTTTTTGTATCTGCTAAAGCTGTGATAAAAATTATGGGGATATTGGAAGTGGTATGATGGGATTTGAGTTTTTTACAGATTTCAAAGCCATCTATGTCAGGCATTGTGATGTCTAATAAAATTAAATCTGGTAATTTCCGCTCTAGTTGTTTGAACGCTCGTTTTCCGTTGGTGGCGATCGCCACATCATACCCTACTACACTGAGTGTTTCTGAGAGGACATCTAAATTTTCTGGTATATCATCAATGATTAAAATGAGTCCTATTTGTTTTGCTAATTCTTTATTCATGACTTGTGAGAGTTTAGAGACTGTTTAGAATTAATGTGCTTTTGAATTAATATCTCAATTTCTTCGGTTTGAAATTGCTTTGCCAGTTGTGAGATTTTCTGGGTAAAGGGCAGATAGCAATCGCTCTTTTGCCCAATTTTTTCAGCCGTTTTTGCTAGCTTGAACAGTAAACCATCCTAGGCCAACTCAAATAGAATTTGTAAATCCTCTAATGGCGGTGCAATTATTTCGAGAGTATCATCTTGAGTGATAGTAGAAGTTGAGACTGACTTAATTGTTTCATATTTCCAAGTCACTTGTAGATAGTTAGTAAGTAGAGTGAATATCTGCTTCATAAAACCGATATAAAACGTCTCTCTTGGTGCGCTACCAGGTGCGTCTTGCGCCAACGCGGGGTCGCACCGCATAATTAGTGACATTTTAATGTTTACTTCCTGCTTTCCTACGGAATGCTACGCAAACCACCGGAACTGTCGGCAGCACTCCGTCCACAGGCATCAACGGTCAAGCCGACCGCATTTCTTAAGTTAATTGAGGCATTCAAGTCTCGGTCAATTGATAGACCGCATTCTGGGTCGTTGTAACTTAGCTAGTTTGTTTTGTGCTTTTTTGTAAGGCAAAACACTCTTGAAGACTTCACCAGTACTTAGTGTCGCTAATGTTTTAATGCCTAAATCTACACCTACAACTTCTGTAGTTTTTGAAGTTGCAGTCGGAGTAAATTCATAACTACAGCTAAGATACCAATCACCAGCTTGTCTGCTGATAGTTATTTTCTGAGTAGTTACTTCAATAGATTCATAAGTTTTAACAATACCAAGGAAAGGTAATTTGTGACTCCATCCATTTAATTCTATTGGCTTTCCACAATTATCAATTGTGTTTGCGTTTGCGTAGCATCCCGTAGGGAAGCATTCCGAAGGAAAAGAATCTGATCTGCCTTTTTTCTTAAACCTTGGGCGTTTACCCAATCCTTGTTTGCGTTTGCGTAGCATCCCGTAGGGAAGCATTCCGCAGGAAAAGAACCTCTTAAATGCTTCACCCAAGTTGATGTTTGCGTTTGCGTAGCATCCCGTAGGGAAGCATTCCGAAGGAAAAGCATACTGATAAACTTTAGATGAGAGGTTTTTCATCCAGGGATAGAGGGGTTTGGTGTGATTAGTAAAAACCTCTCTGAGTTTACGTTTGCGCAGCATTCCGAAGGAAGGGTTGGGCTTATAACCATCTCTGTAAGCAGCATTCCATAAACTTAAACCCCAGTTGTAGCACCATCTACTATAACCTGCGTGTTGTGCAAAGAGCGTTTTTTGTTTATTATTTAATTTGAGTTTAGTTCTGATGGATTTCATGGAGATTGATCCCAGCCTGTCTAATGGTATGCTTAAATATGTATTATATCGTTATTCGTTGATTAAGTCAATGCTCCTCGGTATTTACAGGTTTGGGTAAAAAATCATCATCTCCTGCATCTAGGCGTTGGTGAATATAGAATGCTATAGAATAAAAATGCTTCAGTATTCCATTTCCTGACTACTATACTACTTAAAATTTAAGACTGTGCCAATTCCTATCTAGAGGATTACACGTTCACCAACGCCTACAATTGGTTGGGGTTATAAGACACGAAGTGGCAAGTCCTTGACTATCCCCATCCACTTCTTCCTTCTTCAATCTGGTTTTTGATTCAACCATTCATTAATTTCCTGAGCTAATCGCGTGCTATCTTTTGGGTTCATCGCTTGATCGAGTTGATATTTATCTATTTGAGATTGAATTGTCACTTGATAACCAGATTCAAACTTAGATGATAATACTTGTAAAATATCTTTAGTATTTCCCTGGCATTTCCCGTAAATAAAATTAAATAAATGTCGTTCTACCTGAAAACTATTACGGTCAATATAAATATATTTTTTTTCTCCAAAGAGTATGTATATTCCTACAAAAATCATGATAAAAAATAATATTCCATAAATTGGATTAGTTAGCAGTAAACCAAAAAATATACAAAGCGCTCCACCAATAATTCCAGAATTTTTTAGTTCTCTTAAACTAGGTGCATGAGTATAGATTTCTATCATATCTGGAGATTTATTAATGGTAATAATAATGCTTAAGTTTAGAGGATTTTTTTTAGGTGTAACTAACGGTTTAAGTTTTGCTTTTGATTCGAGAGATATCAAAGCTTCACGGGCATTTTTAAAGCGTTTTTCTAAATCCATTTCTGTAATTTTATTAATCCAAGTGGCGAAGCTAGGATTAATATCAACCTTGTCAGTAAATTGAATCTGATAATTTTTTTGCGGTAAATCTACAGGGGAAGTTCCAGTTAGTAAATGAATTAAAGTAGCTCCTAAAGCATATAAGTCTGAAGCTGGCACTGCTCTACCCCAAAATTGTTCTAGGGGAGCATAACCGCTAGTTCCAATAATAGTAAAAGTTACTCCCTGAGCATTACCTTGAGATTGTACTGCGCCAAAATCTACTAAATAAATTTGTTGGTCTGCACCCATAATTAAGTTACTGGGTTTAATATCTCGATGCAAAACTGGAGGCTCTAGTTCGTGGAGGTAAATTAGGATTTCTAATACTTCTTTGGCAATTTTATTTACATCTTCTTCTGTGAATTTTTTCTTTCTATCTAATAATTCTTGGAGGGAAAAACCGGGAATATAATCTTGCACCAATGCAAACCAAGGTAAACTTTGACTGACTTGTTTTTCTAGGGAAAAATAATCGCGATAACGAGGGATTTGGGAATGATTTAAAGTTTGTAAAATTTTAGCTTCTGTCTCAAATAAATTTAATTCTTGCCCTAATATTTCGGAGCTATAAGCTAACATTTTTAGGGTTACTTGTTCTTGTAGTTGGGAGTCAAATGCTAGCCAAGTTTGACGACCTGCTACAGGATGCCCTAGTTGTTTTTGTAGTTGGTAACGTTGTTTTAAGATTTGTCCTGGAGTTAACATAATAAGTTAAAAGTTGATAGTAATCTCAATACTATCTAGTTATAATAGCGTAAGTGGTATGACACGCCTAAGTAGTTCATTATTGTAGTAGACTGACACATATTCAATGGTGCAATAAGTGTAGGTTGGGTTGAGGGAAGTTAGCGGACTTATCCGTTAGCGTTTGCGTAGCATTCCGCAGGAAAGCTTATCCGCAGGATAAGGATAAACCCAACAAAAATCTTTCTCCCCTCCGACTCTCCGACCCTACTCCCTAATGCACAGTTTTAGCTGAAACAGTCCACTACTGGACCGACACACTGGTGCTATTGGACAATAGTTAAATGAATTATCAATACTGAGTAATCAGGCGATCGCTACCTTGTCAGTTTGCTCTCTAGACTATTGGACAATAGTTAAATGAATTATCAATACTGAGTAATCAGGCGATCGCTACCTTGTTAGTTTGCTCTCTAGACTATTGGACAATAGTTAAATGAATTATCAATACTGAGTAATCAGGCGATCGCTACCTTGTTAGTTTGCTCTCTAGACTATTGGACAATAGTTAAATGAATTATCAATACTGA
>NZ_JAAHGM010000095.1:0-19290 GCF_010692625.1 Okeania sp. SIO2C2 | reverse complement strand
GACAAAAAAGATGATTTCCAACCTAAAAAGTGGTATTGAAGCCATTCCCATACGACTCCTGACTCCTGACTCCTGACTCCTAAAAAATCCCCTAGTTATTTGTAGCAAACATTTATCAAAATGGTATTAGCCTTTTCATTTTGGTAATTTTTTTTTGACTTTTTAATCAAAGGTGGTGCGTATATTTGGGGGTCTGAAAGCATTGTTCTGTCGTGGTTCTAAAACGTAGCTCCCCACCGCTCGGGTTAATGCGGATTAGTTGGAAACAAACGCCCCAGGTAGTTTAATCTATCTGGGTTTTTTATTTTTTGAAATTTTCCGAGTTGCGATCGCAAAGTAGAATGGACTTTAGTTGTCCTGCTCCCGTAATATCAAGTTGCACTGATTAACCACAATATAAAAAGATGAAAAAGATGGCATACTCGTCAAGAGTAATCTTAAGATGACTTAAACTATTAGCCAAGGATTGAAATCCTTGGCGAGCTTGGCGATCCATGTCACCCGCTTCCCTAAATTCCCCTCCTAGGAGGAGTTAGGGGTGGGTCCCACACTCCCCATCTACCAAAGACTACCACGGACTACCAATCATCATAAACCCTGCCCAATAATAGGGATGAGATAAATTTTGATTTTCAAACTTTCCTAACTCTGATGGTAATACCACTGCACCACGAGCTGCTGTTCCCCTTAATTGACCCTCTGCAATAACTACTTCTCCTCGTAACATTGCTAACTGTGCTTGTTGTAAAGCTTCTGCTTTTATCTTGGCATTATTTAGTTGGGTGTAAAATTCTGTCATCAATCCTAATGTGCCTTCATCACTCACATACCAGACACTAGCTAAGGCAGACTTTGCTCCTGCTGCTACTGCTAACCCCGCAAAACCTAACTCAGCATTTTTGTCACCAACGGCAGTGCGACAAGCTGACAATACTAATAATTCTACTGGTGGATCGTTCCAACCTAACTCCCGTATTTGGTCTAGCTTTAGTTTTTGATTACCCCACAGTTGAATATAGGAATTGCTGATAGCACCTGGTCGGAATTCTGCATGAGTTGCTAGGTGAACGATGGGATAGGGATAATTTTGTCGTTGGGTTAGCAGGTTATTACGGGTGAAGTCTTGATTGAGAAATTGACTACCTTGCCATAATTGTTGGGAAATAGTTTCTAACTCGACCGGTACTGCTGGTAAGGAACTTTGAGCAGTGAATTCACTTGCTCCCATTGCTAATACTCGGGTATCTTGAATTGGGCGGTAGTTGGTATCCATTAAACTGATACTGGGAATTAAACTGAGGCTATATTTTTCGACGAGGAATTGTTGACCATCGTGTAATGCTGCTACAGGTAAAGTCCGTAGACCTTCATCCATGCTAAATAACAGGGTATCGATATTAGCAGCTTCTAATTCTGCTGATATGGGTGCAATGAGCCAATTGTACAATTTTTGTGCTGGTGGCAAATAGCTTTGAGTATTGCGACGGGAGGGATTTGTGATTTGAGCGCGTAATTGTAGCACAACTTCCATGAGTTGTTTGTGATTAGCTGCCGGAACAGTTTTGAGGATGGGGTCGCTGCCTGATGTGTATAATATAAGTTGCAGTTCTTCTTGGTAAGCTGTGACATAGATAATTGCTGATTTTTTGCCTGTTTCACGGGCGATATCTGTCAGCACTTCCCGGATATTTTTTATGGATGTATTTTGAGTTGATAGGTCTTCTCCAAAGTTGTCTGTCAGCGCTCCCCCGTTTTTTATGGATATATTTTGAGTTGATAGGTCTTCTCCAAAGTAGTTAGTGAATGAATTGTTCCGATTTTTCTCTAAGGCAGTCAAGGTTTGAAAGTTAGCAGCAACAGTTAGGGGAGTATTGTTAATAATATTGATGTTTTGTAAAGCTGTTGTAGTGTCGGTATTGATATTAATTTGTTGGCGATCGCTCTTTTTGTTTGGCAGATTAGGATTATTGGTTGTGCTGATGGTACTGTTACTTTGTACTGACTGGATAATGTTAGTGGCGGTCGGATTTGAGATTGGGTTGTTAGGTGGCAAAATATTATTTGCTGGGATAGCTGGGGTTATTGGTTGTACTGGGTTTGATGCTCCTGGAATGGTTTGATTTGCTGGTATCTGAGGTAATTGTTGTGGCAAAGTATTGTCTATTGGTATTGATGGAGGTGGGCTAATTTGAATGATTTCACCAGTGTTAAGTTCTCCTCCTGGTAAGTTGGTAATATTTGTTGTATCACCTATTGCTACTTGGTCTGTGGTAGTAATATTACCTGCTGCTTGATTATTAATACTGGCATTACCTTGGTTTGTTACCGCTGTTTGGTCTCCAGTCGTAATATTACCTGTTGCTTCGTTATTAATACTGGCATTACCTTGGTTTGTTACCGCTGTTTGGTCTCCAGTCGTAATATTACCTGTTGCTTCGTTATTAATATTGGCATTACCTTGGTTTGTTACCGCTGTTTGGTCTCCAGTCGTAATATTACCTGTTGCTTCGTTATTAATATTGGCATCACCTTGGTTTGTTATCGCTGTTTGGTCTCCAGTCGTAATATTACCTGTTGCTTGATTATTAATATTGGCATCACCTTGGTTTGTTATCGCTGTTTGGTCTCCAGTCGTAATATTACCTGTTGCTTCGTTATTAATATTGGCATCACCTTGGTTTGTTACCGCTGTTTGGTCTCCAGTCGTAATATTACCTGTTGCTTGATTATTAATATTGGCATCACCCTGCTGAGTCGTAGCAGTTTGGTCTCCAGTAGTAATATCGCCTCCAGCTTCGTTATTAATATTGGCATTACCTTCTTCAGTAGTAGCAGTTTGGTCTCCAGTAGTAATATCGCCTCCAGCTTCGTTATTAATATTACTATCACCAGTAGCACTATCAACAGTTTGGTCGCCTGTCTCAATATCTTCCCCTGCCTGAACATCAATACCACCAGCATTTCCCGACTCAGAAATAGATTGCAAATCTTCAGTAGTAACCGAACCATCAGCAGCAATAATTTCAACTGTTCCAGCAGCTTCTCCACCTTCAGTACTAACATTTGCAGTTCTAATATCACCTTGAGTGCTAAAAGTATTCAGAGTAATATTACCACTGGTGCCATTGGGGGCGCGAGTTTGAATAGTCCCAGTATTAATACTCCCGCTATTACTTGTAATATTACTTGTAATACTTACATCTCCACTACCTGCATTGCCAAAAGATGCCACATTATTAATATTGACAACACCACTAGCATTCAATTCAATCTGACCCCCAGTACCATCGTCAGCAGTAGAATAAGTAGCAATATGATTAATATTTAAGTCGCCATTATTCACAGTTTCAATAGATATTCGATCGCCTGTACCATTAATAGCAGTGGAAAAAATCACACCCGTATTAATATTGCCGTCATTGTTGGTGATATTAACAGCTCCACTACTGTTTCCACCAAAAGAACTAATATTGCTAGTAGTAATATCTCCTTGACCCCGCTGAATAATCACAATATTGCCTCCAGTACCTTCTGGAGCGTAAGAACTCAGGTTGGCAAGTTCCTGCTCGAAGATAGTCGCCACATCTTCTGAAGAAACATCAGCATCAGTGGGAATATTTACCTCTTCACCTAAAAACCCAACAGTAGTATCAATATTTCCATTAATTGTTTCCAAAGTAATATTACCACCTCTTGCTCCCGCACCGCTAAAGCTTTCAATAAAACCCGTACTAATATCTCCTGTAGCGTTGAGGGTAATATTTCCACCTTCCCCTGTTTGGGAACTAGAGACTAATTCGCCAATACTTGCATCTATTGCGCCATTCGCAGTAATAGATATATTTCCACCTTGACCACTACCTCCAGCAAATGATTCAATAGTTCCTATTTGGATATTGCCGTTAACTGTAATAGTCACATCTCCACCATTACCATCACCTTCTGACTCGGAAAAAATCGTTTCTATGATAATATCATCTGTACTGGTAATCTCTACATTACCGCCATCACCTGTTCTGGAGGAAGAAGCTAACTCACCACCGATAGTTTCAATGCTACCTGTTTGATTTTGGATTGAAATACTACCACCACGACCCCTATTTTCAGCGCGGGAGTCAATACCAACAGTACTAACCTCGCCGTTACTGATAATACTAACATTACCTCCATCTCCGTTACTACTATAGGAAATGAGTTCTCCTTGAGTTGTTACGTTACCCTCAATACTCTGGAGAGTAATATCGCCCCCAGGACTACCTGTTTCTGACTCAGTCTCAGGTTGAGTAGTGTTGGTATTTTCTGTATTTTCCCTTGTAGGTCGAATATTTTCTGGGTCTCCTGCTGAGGAAATGATTTCATTTGTAGTGATATTACCTTTAGCTTCCAGACTAATATCGCCTCCTGCACCTCGACGAGAAAATGACTCTATGACTCCTGCTGTGGTATTTATCTCACCTTCAGCTATTAGGGTAATACTACCTCCAGCACCTCCGGTATTTTCTCCAGGGTTAGGATTATCTGTTGGTTGTGGGTTTGCCTGCGGTCCAGATGCCTCTTCTGAGTTATCCTCGTTGTTTGGATTTCGTGGGTTGCCACTTGAGGAAAATATATCACCTGTTATCAGATCGCCATTACTGGTAATAGTGACATCTCCAGCATCTCCTGAACGTGAAAAAGAAGATAATTCACCATCTGTTGTATTAACATTTCCATCTGTACTTTCGAGGGTAATGTTACCACCCTGACCATTAACATCCGAACGGGAGTTAATATCACTTGTTGTTAAATTGCCACGACTTTTAATCGTTACGCTGCCACCATTACCAGAAGTGGCAAAACTATTTATTTCTGCTGTGGTAGTTACTGCACCTTCTGTACTTTCAATCCTAATATTACCACTGCTCCGCTCATTTATTTCTGCTTCTGTTAAGGGTGTAATATTAGTATTATCTTCGGGGTTACTTGCTTCGGGGTCGCCAGCAGTAGAAAGAATTTGTGCTGTTGTAATGTCACCTTTAGCTTCCAGACTAATATTACCCCCTAAACCTTCTCTAGAAAATGACTCTAACTTAGATTGATCATTAGCTCCTGCAGTAGTATCAATAGTTCCTCCTGCTTTCAGGGTAATATCTCCCCCATTACTGCTACCACTCTGGTTTAGAGATGAATTGTCTGAGTCTTCCTCTTCATCTATTCCTCGACCTGCGAAAGAAAGGATACGTCCTGTTTTGATATTACCCTGACTGGTAAGACTCACATTTCCCGCATTACCCCTACGGGAAGAAGACCTGACTTCAGCAGCACTGGTATCAATATTTGCACCTATACTTTCTAAGCTAATATTGCCACCATCACCATTAGTTGAGCGGGAGTCAATGTTACCTGTTGTCAAATTCCCATTGCTTGTGATGGTAACGCTTCCTGCATTTCCTTCCTCAGAAGTAGCGAATATTCCTGCTATATCTTCCTCTGTTCCCAAGGTTTCAATACTGCCACCTGTACTTTCAATAGTAATATCTCCACCCTGACCTGCTTGTGTCTGAGAATCAATATTACCTGTCTGAATATCGCCCAGACTTTTGATAGTTACACTTCCAGCATTTCCTGCTTGTGACCTAGAAACTATTTCACCAACCGTTGTATCAACACTTCCATTTGTACTTTCGAGAGTAATACTCCCACCTTGACCACTGCCTTTTGAACGGGAGTTGATATTTGCTGTTTTCAGACCGCCATTACTGGTGATAGTGACATCTCCAGCATCTCCTAATTCTGAAAAAGAAGATAATTCACTACCTGTATCGTCGTTACTTGTCTCAACATCTTCATCATTTCCGACTGGTGGCAAAGAAGCTATTTCACCACCTGTTGTATCAATATTTCCCCCTGTACTTTCGAGGGTAATATTCCCACCTTGACCACTACCGTTTGAACGAGAGTCAATATCACCTGTACTCAAATCACCACTACTGATGATAGTGACATCTCCTGCATCTCCTAATTCTGAAAAAGAAGCTATTTCACCACCTGTTGTATCAATATTTCCGGCAAGACTTTCTAGAGTAATATTCCCACCTTGACCACTACCTTTTGAACGGGAGTCAATATTACCTGTACTCAAATCTCTATTACTGGCGATCGTCACATTTCCAGCATCTCCTAATTCTGAAAAAGAAGCTAATTCACCACCCGTTGTATCAATATTTCCCCCTGTACTTTCGAGAGCAATATTCCCACCATTGCCATTTTTGGAATTGGAGTCAATATTACCTGTGGTCAAATTCCCATTACTGGTGATGGTAATGTTTCCTGCATTCCCTTCTTCAGAAGCAGAAAATATTCCTGCAACCTCCTCATTTCCCATGGTATCGACAGTAACGCCAGTTGTATCAATTCCACCTGTACTTTCGAGAGTAATATTCCCACCCTGACCATTTTTGGAATTGGAGTCAATATTACCTGTAATTAAATCCCCATTACTGCCTATCGTCACATTTCCAGCATCTCCTGTTTGTGACAAAGAAGATATTTCACCACTACTTGTATCAATTCCACCTGTACTTTCGAGAGTAATATTTCCACCTCGACCATTCAGTGAACTGGAGTTAATATTACCTGTACTCAAATCTCCTTTACTGTTGATAGTAATATTTCCTGCATTTCCTTTCTCAGAAGCAGAAAATATTCCTACATCTTCTTCTGCTTCAGTTCCCATAGTATTAATAGTAGCAACCCTAGTATCAACAGTACCACTTCTACTTTCAATAGTTATATCTCCTCCTTCACCACCACCTGTCCTTGATTCAATACTTTCAGTCTTAATATCTCCAAAAGCATTGATAGTGACATCTCCAGCATTTCCAGCATCGCCAAAAGTACCTATTTCTGCTGTAGCAGTTATTGCACCTTCTGTACTTTCAATGGTGATATTACCACTACTACCGGAATTTATTTCCATCGGTGTTGTTGGTGGGGTGTTATTATTATTGGGAACACCTGCTTCAGGTTCGCCAGCAGCAGAAACAATTTCCCCTGTAGTAATATCTCCTTTGCTAGTTATACTGACGCTACCTCCATCGCCTAGACGAGAAAATGATTCGATAGTTCCTGCGCTAGTATCAATAATACCTTCTGCTGTGAGGGTAATATCCCCACCACTACCGTTGGCACTCTGAGTTTGATTTGAGTCAGTGTTATTTGTCTGGAATGGTGATGAATTTGCTAAGTCTCCGTCTGCATCTAATGGATCGCCTGCGGAAGAAAAGATATCTGCTGTTTTGATGTCGCCATTACTGGTAATGCTGACATTTCCAGCATTTCCCCTAACGGAAAAAGATGCTAATTCTTCACTACTGGTATCAACATTACCACCTGTAGTTTTTAGAGTAATATTCCCACCATTACCACTACCATCTGAACGAGAGTCAATATAACCAGTTTTGATATTGCCATTACTGATAATGCCAACATTCCCACCATCGCCATCAAAAGAGGCAGAAAATATTTCACCTGCAGTTGTCTCAACTTCACCACCACTATTTATGGTAATATTTCCACCTCTATCATTACCCATGGTAGAAGCATTAATATCTCCTGTTTGAATATTGCCATCAGCAGTGAGCGAAATATCCCCACCTGTAGTTGATTCAGAATTTGACTTAAGTGTGGTTTCAGTAGTATCAATATTCCCAGTACTAGAAATAGTAATTGTTCCTGGTTGCCTGTCAGGAACTGATGTAACTACCTCTTCAATTGCAGTAAAATTCCCATCAATATTTAGTTCAATATTACCGCCACCTCTAGTATAAATTCCTGTTAATTCTTCGCTAACTCCACCAATAGTTAAATCGCTGATTGAGCTAATAAATAGTCCTTGTTCCCCTGTCAATACTTCTAAATTATTTACATCTATTCGCAAAGGTGCTTCAGCTAAACCTATTCCACCAGAATTTTGAGTTTCAAATATTCCTCGTTCGGCAGTAATTAAAGAATTAGGAGAAACTTGTCTAATATTCCCCTGATTAGCATTGATTAATAGTTGACCAGTAGTAGTTAAATTAGCTAAATTTATATCGCCATTTGTGCCTAAATTTCCTAGTCTAATTGTAATATCGCCACTACCAGAATTTAATGTTGTACCTTCTCTTTGATTAATCGAACCTGCTCCTTGGTCGCGATTATTAATATTGGCACTATTGTCGTTACCAAATAGAGAAATATTGCCATTACTTTGAGATGTATCAATATCGGCATTGATATTAATATTTCTTCCTGCTTTTAATTCTACTGATTCTGAAGTTTCTATTGGTTCATTAACAGTTATATCATTATCAGCTTGAAGAATTATTTCACCCTCTATTTCTTCTATTTCTGCCACAGAAAATGTGACGTTATCATCTTCATTTGGTTCCGGTGACTCATTGCTACTTTCTGACCCTCCTATAATTATATTTTTAGGGTCAAATAAGATTGTTCCTGTTTCTCCAAATGCTGCCGTAACATTAACATTTCCATCAAATATTAGTTGTTCTTTTCCTGAAATTTCAACAAAGCCTCCATCGCCAGAAAAATGTCCGCCTTTAGCACTAATATTCCCGGCAAAATTAGTCGTATCATCTGACCAAATTATGACTTGACCGCCTTCTCCATTGTTAATAGCATCGGCAGAAATAATTGAGTTATTGTTAACAAAAGTTTGCTGAGAATTGGGAACAATTCCATCACCTTGAAAGTCGCCTCCAATTAATATTTTGCCCCCGACCTTTAGACCATTGGCATTAATATTGGCATCGATAACTGCTACGCGATCGCCCAACACATTTACCTGCCCCCCAACAGTTCCATCCGTCGAGGTATCTGATACATTGATATTACCAGAGGCAATAGCTAATCCTGCTGTATCGGTCAATTCCAAATTACCCTGAGCATTTATAACCACAGATGAGGCATGATGTATGTCACCACCTGTCAATAATTCTGGTAATAATATCGGTGTAATTGACTGTCCTGATAAATTATTAGAAGTAGGTGATACATCTAAACTCAATAGATGACCTGGTTGAGATATTCTCAATGTATCTCCACCATTAACTGCAGCGATGGTGATATTACCTCCTGCGGTAGATAGTTCACCTGTGTTAATAACCGTACCACCTGCTAAAGTTAAGTCTTTTCCAGGATTTAAACTTAAAATTCCTTCATTAACTATAGCGCCTGGGTTTGAGACATTAAAATTGTAGCCGCTGGGGTCGCCTACTAAGTTCGAGTAGTCATTTGTTCCTATTGCCTGAAACCAGAAATTATTACTGTTGAAACCTATACCTGTGGCAGTAGTAACGCTGAAGGAAGCGGGAATATTGAGACTGGCATTTTGGCCGAACATGATGCCAGCGGGGTTCATTAAGAAAAGGTTAGAGTTACCGCCTATGACTTGAATTAAGCCGTTAATTCTAGAAGGGTCTCCCCCTGTAATTCTGCCAAGAATATTACGGGTGTCTGGGGTGGAGATGAAGTTTGCTGTTTGACCGGAGTTGAGGTTAAATTTGCCGAAACTGTGAAAGAGGTTAGTGCCGTTATGAGTACCGCCTTGAATATTAAATTGGTTGCCATTTTGATTTACAGTAGTTCCTGTACCGTCATTTGCCGGAGTAATAGGTTGACTATGAGCAGGAAGAGCTACTGTTCCTAATAGAGACACGAAGCTTATCAGAGGACAAAGATGTAATGTTATTAGTTTCATATTATGGACTGAGAGTTAACAGTAAAACTCATAAATATAATTATTATTAACTCCAGTATATCTTTTCTCAAATTGGTACATCTCACTAATAATGCGGAAGGGAGATTGGGAGAGTCGGACCCACCCCTAACCCCTCCCAGGAGGGGAGTGTGGGGAGTGTGGGGAGTGTGGGGAGAGGTTTATAGTCGCAACGCCAGAAAAATCGAATGGCGCACTCATTCGTTATTCACTTTTAGCCACCTCTGTGATTATTTAGGGCTTGCTGATTAACTATCAAAGCTTAGAAATGTAAAGGTTTCAGTATTCTTGGGTTGAAAAAAAATGCCAGCTTTTCGCTCAAGAAAGCTCATGCGTATTAGCATTTTGTGCAAGAGTTGGGCAGAAAAATTAAGGGACAATTCTTCCAACTACATCCTTTGCAATTCCCATTTATCCTGACTCCTGACTCCTACCCTCACCCATAAGACTTTTTCAGCAAACCCTATTTACAGCACTTTTAAAATTGATGAACCACATCTTCACAAGCAAAACGTTGTATGGACGTTCCATGGAAGGTCTCTACAGTGGTGGTAGTGGTGCATTGAAATGGTAAAGTTATCATGATTTTTGTCACCGTATAGTCTAGTGGGAGCATCTTGCTCCCGTTCTAATGATTTTTGTCTCCACCTACTATTACTATCAGAACTTACAGCAGTTTCGGAGTTAGTGAGGTACAAAATTTTAGGACTTTAGGCAACAGGCAACAGAGAATTAATAAACTGTACCTCACTATCCGGGCAAAGTGCTGTAATATCACCAGGACTTACGCATTGACAATAGATATAGGGTTTTGGTGTGTTATATCATGTCCGCATAAGAGCGCGATCAAAAAACTTTCTCCTCTCCCTTCTTCCCTCCTGCCTCCTGCCTTCTGCCTCCTGACTCCTGCCTTCCTTATTACTTACTAACTAAATTCCAGAAATAACCATCAGGGGCGACAAAAGAAAAACTTTGTTCGCCAAATTCGTTATCAACAATATCTGTAACTTCAGTTGCTGCTGAATTTTTAACTCGGTCAAAATAATATTTTATATTATTAACTCGATAAGTATACAAAGACATTCCCAAGCAACCAGGTCGCGAATATTCAAAACAGCTTTTCAACTTCATTGCTTCAGGAAATCGAATAATATACATTCTGCCAGAGCGTGCCTCCTGCCAGTTTATTGAGGAGCGTGGATCGTCAAAAGTTGTAACTCTAAACTTTTCCCCCGGTTGCAAATCAAAAATTTGCCTACCTGCTTGTGAACTTTCATAAGTAGTTTCATCATCATCCCGCGATCGCAACAAACCTAACACATCCTCGTAAAACATCAATGTTTCTTTGCTATCATCTTGCACCACCATACCTGCATGGGTAAATTGGCTAGTGTTCAAAGTAGAGTTATGATTAATTTTGCCATATTCGGGCACTGTATAATTGAAACGTTGAAACAATACCTGACGTGTTAATGGTTGCAGCAACATCATTTCCCGCACTCCCACTACCGGATCGATAAACGGGCGACCTTGATCCATTTTGTAAATCATTTCCCACTGAGGAAAAGTATATTTAATTGGCAAACCTGCTAACTGAGCATCCTCAGCATGGTTAAGAATATTCAAAACATCTGCACTTAAGGTTGTCCCCCAACGGTTGCCCAAAACTTTCATTGATGTCATTTCTAAACCTTCATTAGTGGGGTTTTCCCAAGTCATCAGGCGAATCAAACCATGGTCGGCATTTTGATGTTCGAGTCGAATTGAGCGCAGATGAGAATTGACTCCATATAAATTTTTCACTGTGGGAGCAGTTAATTCTCCTGTTTGCCCGATGCGATAGCCAAATTGTTGCCAATATTGAATCCTTGATAAGGTTTCAGTGATACCTATACAGACTTCGTAGATGCCTTCGATAGTGGGATTTTTATTCATATTTTTTATACACTAGCTCCTATGTTCGGGTAATTATTTATAATAAAGCCTTTGTTTGTAGTTGGGCTTTAGTCCCTTCCCACTATAGCCTGGATCAAGCCCAACTACGAGTCCTAAGAGCCGCTCAATAGGATATAATTAGGACTTACGCAGTAAAACGTATTTTCGTCATTGCGACCGACAGGGTTTGCGGAGCAGTCCGGAACGGAAAGCAATTTCTCATTTAGTTTTTCCTACCTCATGCGTAAGTCCTAATCATATAATAAATTATTCGATTTGTCATTGGGAGGCGGTAACAGAGTAAGTTAACCTTCTAACTTTGGGTCGATAGGCGATCGCCAAGCTCAAAGAAGTCGGGTTTATAAATTCCCTTCCCTCCTGACTCCTGACTCCTCACTAATAATTCATTTGTCCGCTCACAACAAATAGTTCTTGTTGTCTACCATTTCTCAGAATTTTGAACTGCAATTTTTGACCTACACCACTATCTTCAACTTTCCTCTGTAATTGTTCAGCACTAATTATTGATTGATTATCAATTTCTAGAATTACATCTCCTATCCGCATCCCTGATTTTTCTGCCGCAGTACCAGACAATACTTTTGTCACTAAAACTCCATTTACCTCTGGCAAAATTAAAACAGAATTAGGATCGCTATTATTTTGTTTAGCAACTTCTGGAGTTAAAGTAATCATCTGAATACCAACAAAAGGATGAGGTACTTGTTGTCCACGAGCTAATATATCTTTAATTTCTTTGGCTTTATTGATGGGAATAGCAAAACCAATACCCATAGCATCAGCTCTAATTGCAGTATTAATTCCTATTACTTCACCCCGATCGTTCAACAACGGACCCCCAGAATTTCCTGGATTAATTGCTGCATCCGTTTGAATAAAGTCTAATCTCTTATCAGGAATTCCTACTGCTGAACTAGGACGTTTCAAGGTACTAATAATTCCTAAAGTAACAGTGTTATTAAATCCTAGGGGATTTCCTACTGCTATTGCCCAATCTCCTACCTGTACTAAATCTGAATTACCTAAAGTTGCTATTGGTAAATTTTCACCTTTTGTATCAACTTCAACTACTGCTAAATCTGTGACTTCATCTGTTCCTTTTACCTCCCCAGTAAACTGTCTTCCATCATTTAAACTTACAGTAACTTTGTCAGCTTTATCTACTACATGAGCATTAGTTAAAATGATTCCTTTAGAGTCAATAATGAAACCAGAACCTTGACCTTTTAATAACTCTTTTGAAGATGGTGGCATTCGTAACTCTCCACCAAAGAAACGGTCAAAAAAAGGGTCTTCAAGAAGTGGATTAGTGGGACGGGTAATTAGTCGCTCTGTGTCAATTCTCACTACGGCTAAACCTACTTTATTGACTGCCTCTGTAACAAAACTATTACTACTTCTAGTATTTAGATTTTCTGGTGCAGTTTGCAATGCTAATAACTGAGGATTTGATAGTCCTTGGAATAGTCTTGAAGCTGCCATTGCTTGTGGGGTCGGTACACAAGTAACTATTAAAGTAAAAACAATAAAAATGGCCAATAATTGAGAAGTTATTTTGGTAATTGTTTGAGAAAATTTGCGCAATCTCATAGCATTAAAGTTTCATTGACTAACTGAGTGGTATTAGTGTTATAATACTCCTAATCTTAACTATATTATACTCAAAATCTATGGTGGTATCTCAGCAACAACAAAAAGAACAGCTACCTCATAATCAAGCCAAGACAGAGTCAAATTCGGAACATAACCATCACTCTTCTGCTCATCCTCATGTTCATAGTGAAGAATCCCTACAACGTCTCGTGAATAGATTATCAAGAATTGAAGGGCACGTTAGAGGAATTAAAACTATGATCAAAGATAGTCGTCCTTGCCCTGATGTATTAGTACAAATAGCTGCAGTTCGTGGTGCTTTAGACCGAGTAGCTCGTATGGTTTTAGATAACCATTTATCTGATTGTATTGCCCGGGCAACTCAAGATGGAGATATTGATGTTGAGGTTGAAGCTTTAAAGTCAGCTTTAGACAGATTTTTACCTTAATTAATGAATCTTTTAATGAGTCTTTTGAGGATGAATTATAACCTCTAGCATCTAAAAAGAAATCAATATTTTTACTAGACAATTAAGTTATAAGTTAGAAGTAAGCTGCAAAATCAGCAGGCAGTTATTTCAGTTATCAGTTAACAGTTAGCTTCCTACGGAGGAGCCATGCTAACTGTACTTCCTGCAATAGGGAGGCTTGACATTAGGAATATTCTCTTTTTTCATCCGGAGGCTTTAGACCACAATTTTTCGGTAATAATATTTCATCAAATAATTTGACATTTCAACAAAGCCAGAAAAAAATTTTATTACTAAACAACTACCAAACAACTTATGTAAAAAAAAATAGCTTTGTGGTTACTTTGGATTGGGTTTAGCACTTACGCATTTCTGCTAGCACCTCCTGACCAACCAGATACTTTAGAATTAATCCAAAAATTGTCAACAGGTCAATGGGAAAATATCAATCCATTAATTGTATCTCTATTCAATATTATGGGCATATGGCCGTTGATTTACCGAAAAATTGGGTTTAAAGCCTCCCCCTAAAAGGGGGACTTTGTGTTATACTTATATAAGTGGCAAAGGTATTCAACCACTCTAAAAACCTAGCTACTAATCGTAGCAAACTAGCACCTTGAAAACTAAAGTTATGGGGTTTTGCACAGTAATGCTTGTGCATGGAAAAGCTTTAAGCATCAAGTACCAGAGAACCAAAGTCTTTTAAGGTTTGAACTGTACCGTAGGGCATACGGGAACAGGCTCTTGAAATAGAGCAAACGCTTGGGGAGAGAACCATCTCTGGCTTAGGTATCGCTTGCGTATCTGATTTAAGTGGACTCATTGAACCAAGAATCCTGGTTTCAGGAGAATCTCCGTGCCTTTAGGCCGGAGAGTATGTCAAAGTTGTTTAATGTTCTTTGACGGCAGAGGAAAAAAAATACCAGCATGGTTATTCTCGACATTATCATTTGGAGTCGGAGCATTTGCTATTTTACCCTATCTAGGATGGCGTCAACCTAATCCAAAATTTTCAGGAAAAAAGAACTTATTTTTAAATATTTTAGATTCTCGAATTTTAGGAATTGCTTTAACAGTAGGTACAATTTTATTACTAATATACGGTTTAAAAAATGGTGACTGGGAAGATTTTATTCAACAGTGGCAAAGTAGTATATTTATTCATGTAATGAGTTTAGATTTTTGTCTGTTGTGTCTATTATTTCCCACTTTATTAGGAGATGATATGAGCAGGCGAGGAATGAAAAAATCTCCGTGGTATTGGATAGCATTAGTTCCACTTTTAGGTCCATTAATTTATTTATCTGTACGTTCGCCTCTATTAGCAGCAGATACATCTACAATATCAAATAAACAAGAAGCTACAGCAAATTGATAGTAGGAAACCTGAAAATAAACCCATTACTTTAACTTTGTTGGCATTCCCGTTTTGTAATATCATGTCTATACCGAAACATGTCCTCTAGTCGAGAATCTACCCACCAACCTAAAACAGATTCCGCTAACCAATCTCCAGGCAAAGAAAATGCGATCGCATCAGTTAACCTAGTCTTACCATCTTCTTCACTAAATTGATGACGATGAGTCCAACTATCCATTGGCCCTTCTTTTTGTTCATCAGTAAACAGACGATATTTTTCATATTCCGTATGTAAGGCCACCCACCTCACAGGAATTGGACCGAGCCAAATTTGAAATTCTGATATAGCCCCTACTTCTAGTCCACCTTGACGACGAATGACTTGTACCGGTTGCCAAGGTGGGGTAAGTATTTGCAGAATATCGGAACGTTCGTGAAATTCCCAAACAACTTCAACTGGTGCATCGATTAAGGTTGAATACCGAAAGTGCAACATTTTAAGTCCTCAAAACTTATCACAATTATTATTTTCTAAATTATTTTTATCATTTTCTTTGTGGGTTTAATACCCCACCGTCAACGGCAGGGTCTATTTATTGTCACGCTTAGAAAAATTTATGGGGAGATGGGGGAATGGGGAGATGGGGAGATGGGGGGATGGGGAGATGGGGAGATGGGGAGGTGGGGAGATGGAGAGATTTGTATATTTGCATAATTTTTTGTATTTCTTATGAATATTCTCTGACGACAAAGAATTAGCCCTGCACCGTCAACGGGGGTGTTCAAAATTACTTGGGGGAGCGAATCCCCATGTAATTTTCCTCCTGTCTCCTGTCTCCTGTCTCCTGTCTCCTTCTTCAATTCAAATTTTAACTGAATCTGGAAAATTTAAGTATATTTTACCATAAAGTTGCAGTTCTACTTGGCTTTTTGGTAGTTAGTGCTCTAGTCTGAGACTGGAAGTAAAAGCTAAGGTCAAAAACTAATCAAAAATACTTGGCTTGCTGATTAAATCTAAAAGCATTGATATATAAAGATATTAGCCAATGGATGTATAAAAAAACACAAGATTTTTGATCCTTTAAGCTGAAAATGTGGGGATTTTAAGCAGACAACGGCAGAAAAATTGAGGGAAAATTGTTCCAAATACATCCTCTGTAATTCTTCATTTATCCTGAATTATGACTCCTACCCCCACTCATAAGACTTATTCAGTAAACCCTACTTAATCTGACATAACCCCTCTAAACTTAGAGGGGTTTTTTATTTCAATAAACTTTACTTTTTCCCAATTAGTCTATTACTTAAGCATAAATCGTTTCTTTTTACACCAGTATTTTTTCGTACTAACTTAAATTTAATTTTGTTGATTTTTAATCATGTATAAAGACTAATCAATTTATGGATTTATGGGAAAATTTTGTATAAACAAATATTGCACAGATCACTAAATAACATACTTACTAAGGTGCAAACTTGAGTTAAATTGAACACTACCAGTAAAAAAATTAGAGATATTGCGTACTTGAAATTGAAATATAAATGATATACTTTTGAGAAAATTCTATTATAATATGAAGATTTGGTAAAGCAAATTCAAAATAATTGCTACTTTTATGAAGAATCAGTAAAGATATGTCGTAAGTATAGATATAAAAATCTTATTAATTTATGATGTTATTCAAGTTGATTGATTGAACTTTAAAGCGAACAATATTCATGGGAGCAAAGAAAATATATAAAAAAAAGACTAATAGACCTCGTCCGAAAATAGTCAAACACTTACTATAGCTATCTTTTGATGAGCGATCCCTATCTACTGTTGATAGTTAATTTTTACGGTAAAATCAGTATTTCAGATACTTACTATTACAAACTCTCAAAAGAAGTAGCCATAGTAGTTAACTGATTTATATCTAGAGCAAGGAGGATTTACTACTACAAAATCAATGTACCTATTCGTAGTCGAACAATACCACAAATAATTATGACTATTTGCTCATATTTTTCTGGCTTTAACCTAAATCTTTCTTGGACTACTCTGAAAATTTTTATCAATCTAATTATATGTTAAACAAAAATTATTTTTGAAGATATTTCTTTGTTTTTCAACTTTTCCGATTCAGTTAAATCTCTATTTTTTGGCTTTTTTTTGGGAGTTTTAATTCTTGGTTCGCCAACCTAGGCTTTATCTCCACTAAGTTTTTGTTCTTGAGCGAATTTTTGTTGGACTTCACGAAAATAGTTTAAGTAACTTTTTTTTCCTGGTTCACCTGCTGATACTTCTACAATATCTTTACCTAACTGTTCATAATTGGTTGTCAAAATTACATTTTTTATTATTATCTCATAACTTATTTATTTTTCGGAGATGCCTAATATAAATGGCTGATTGATTATGAAGTTGAACGTAATTACTTATTTTATTCTTGGTTAGTAATTAGTAAAGCGAAAATTATTAGATAACCCCTAAATAAATTACAAATGACTATGATTTTATCTCAATCTATGGCTCATAAAATCCATACTTTCCCAGTCTCATCAAAATTACGGATGTCCAGTGTAACACAATCAAATGCTACTACTGCTGCCTCTTGTTATGAGCTGACTGACTTAGGTACATTTAGAGGCTATGTAAGTGTAGCCAAAGATATTAACGACTCTGCTCAAATAGTTGGTTATTCAATTAACGATATAGGGCAAAAACAAGCCTTTGTATGGGACTCTGACGAAGGTATGCAAGATATTGGTACTATTGGTAATCATTCTAGCTGTCCCTATAGTATTAATGATTATGGCCAAGTAGTTGGCTATTCTGTATATGATTGTGGTCAACGGAAAGCTTTTATTTGGGATAAGACAAAAGGAATACATCACCTTGATTCCAAAAGTAATAATTTGAGTGAGGCTTATTGTATTAATAATTCTGGTCAAGTAGTAGGTTTTTCTGTCACTAATAATGGTCAAAGAAAAGCTTTTATTTGGGATGAGACAAAAGGCATACAAAATCTTAGTATTTCTGATGATATAGAAAGTAGTGCCTACGCAATTAACTATTCTGGTCAAGTAGTAGGATATTCTATTTCTTCAGATTTAATCGTAAAGGCTTTGATATGGAATGGTGACAAAGATATCCAAGAATTACCAGGTTTTTTAGGTTCAGATATTAATACGTCTGGTCAGGTGATTGGTTTTTGTTCTGTACCTGGCCACAATAACCGAGCTTTTTTGTGGAATGGCAGTGAGGAATATCAAGACCTTGGTACTATTTCTAATAATGTCAACTTACAATTTTTTGACAGTGAAGCTAATAGTATTAATGATTTTGGTCTAATAGTTGGTTCTTCTGACAAGCTAATAAATACAAAGCAAGAAGGATTTGCTCAAAGAGCTTTTATTTGGGATAGTCTTAATAAGATGCAAGACCTAAATGATTTGATCGATCCTTCCTCTGGTTGGGTTCTTAAGGAAGCACGATCTATTAATAATCATGGGCAAATTGTTGGATGGGGAATGAAAGATAAAAGTAGTTGTTCTTTTCTGTTAACACCTATTTCCTAGGGTGCATCTCAATTTTGAATAAAGCCAAAAAATTATTGATTTTATGGAACAGGGAACAGGGAACAGGGAACAGGGAACAGGGAATAGGGAATAGGGAATAGGGAATAGGAAAAAAGTATTTTTGCAAATAGCAAATATGAGATGCACCCATTTCCTAACAGAGATAATAGATAATACAATTAACAATTAGATATTTATAGGTAGTGGTTTTCCTAGATAATTCATACTCAAACTGTAATAAATATCGCTTTGCCTCTATTTATAGAAGCAAAGCTACAAATTCAACAATTAATAATTAATAATTAATAATTAATAATTACCTCTCCTTTAAAAGTAAGCATTCAGCCATCAGCCATCAGCTATTGCTTTTAGTTTACGATAAAAGCTTGATTAATTATCTTACTAGAAAAGTTGGCTCTCTTGCCCTTAAAATCTATATTTAATTTAAAAACTGTCCTTAAGGAGAGAGTTTCGACTTAGTTAACAATTTGCGCAATTTATCGACATAATACGATAGTTCTCACAGGCAAGTAGTAACGAGGGTGACGCTTTGTATCTTCTGCACTAATCCCTGCTTCAGCATTTCTGGG
>NZ_JAAHGM010000094.1:0-19617 GCF_010692625.1 Okeania sp. SIO2C2 | reverse complement strand
ATTGATAATTACCTCTGGTTAAAACCGCTACGGAATTGAATATAAGGAGATATTATTTCTTTTTTTCCCCTTAAAAGGGGAGGCTTCAAGGCGCGAATTATTTAATAATTAATAATTAATAATTAGGGAAGAGGGAAGAGGGAAGAGGGAAGAGGGAAGATGTGGGCAGAGATAATACAAAAAATTCAACTCCTTGCTGATGATTTTTCCTCAAAATTGATGCGCGAAAAGACTTGACTACCATAATTATATAGATCTCAAATGGGTTCTATACAAGGGAAGATGAGATATTATGACTTATCTATGAGATACAAATATTCTGCTGACAATTGTAGAAAATGAATGAAGTGATGTTTTATCTTTGCTCATAAATTACCTGCGCTGTCTTGAGAATTTCCTGGTGGCGAATCCAATTTTCACTATTTTCAATAGATTCTTTTACCGCAATATCCACTTCACGCCCCATACTTGATTCTAATTCATGTTTAATTTTAGCAAGAGTTAATAATCCCTGGCGAACATTGGGTGCAAAGCGAATGAGAATATCAATATCACTGTCGGCGTGAAAGCGATCGCTTAAAACTGACCCAAACAAAGCCATTTCAGTAATATTCCAACATTGGCAAAATTGAGCAATTTCTTGTGTTGATATGCCCAAACGCTTTTGTAATTGAGGATTTAATTTTAGTAGCATATATATCTCTAAGTAGATCATATTTTATGATTATAATATTTAAGTTATATTTAACACTTTATATATATGGTTGATATATGTAGAAAGACAATTGTCACAATCAAGTGTTTCAGAAGTAAATTTCTAAATCCTAAAATTAAAAAATTGATTATGAACAAAATTATAAAATTTGATGCTAGCAAACAAAAACAACAACAGCACCGACAGCAAATAACCCTTTTAGTGATGGGGGCAACCTTGGTTATAGTTTCTGGGGCAGGTATGTTAACAGAGATTCAAAGACTTAGGACTATTCTTGGTGAGAACAATGCTGAGATCAAACCTAACATTGCTAACTTAGAAACTCTCTTTGAGCAAAGGTTAGAGACACAGTTAGATGCCATCAAATGTGGGGAAAAATTAGAGGAATTGCCAAATATTGGCCAACTCAAACCTGATATTCTCTTTAAAACAACAGGAATATTGGCAAAAATGACCGAATGGCGGGAGTCTAACCTGATGGTAAGGCATCCCCAGAATAGCTACTTACGGCACATTTACCGCATGAGAAAGTATCCCCCGAATCAGGTCAATGCTGTAGCTTTTAGCCCTGATGGAAAATTGATTGCTTCTTCAATTGGCACCAAAGTCAAACTGTGGAAACCAGATGGCACTCTGGTGAACACCTTAGAAGGGCATCAAGACGAGGTCTGGGATGTGGCCTTTAGCCCTGATGGAGAATTGATTGCTACTGCTAGTGCTGACAAGACAGTCAAACTGTGGAAACTAGACGGCACTTTGGTGAACACCTTAGAAGCGCATCAGGATGTGGTCAGGGATGTAGCCCTTAGCCCTGATGGAGAATTGATTGCTACTGCTAGTGCTGACAAGACAGTCAAACTGTGGAAACCAGACGGCACTCTCGTGAACACCCTAGAAGAGCAGGCTTCGATCGGTGCTATAGCCTTTAGCCCCGATGGAGAATTGATTGCTACTGGAGTTGACAGAGAAGTGAAACTGTGGAAACCAGATGGTACCCTGGTGGCAACCCTAGAAGAGCATCATTCTCAAGTCATAGCTGTAGCCTTTAGCCCTGATGGAAACTTGATTGCTTCTGTTGTTGATTATGGTGGCACAACAAAACTGTGGAAAACAGACGGCACTCTAGTCAACAACCTAGAGGAGATGGGTTGGCTAGCTATAGCCTTTAGCCCCGATGGAGAATTGATTGCTTCTTCAATTGGCACCAGAGTCGAACTGTGGAAACCAGACGGTACTCTGGTGAACACCTTAGAAGGGCATCATTCGTTTTGGGCGGATGGATTCTTTGGTTCATATTTCAATGCTGTAGCTTTTAGCCCCGATGGAAAATTGATTGCTTCTTCAATTGGCACCAGAGTCGAACTGTGGAAACCAGACGGCACTCTGGTGAACACCCTAGAAGAGTACGATCGTGGAATTAACAGTGCAGAATTTAGCCCAGATGGAGAGTTAATTGCTACTGCTAGTAATGATAAGACAGTGAAATTGTGGAAACCAAATGGTACACTGGTGAACACCCTAGAAGGGCACGATGGTGGGGTCAGTAATGTAGTCTTTAGCCCAGATGGAGAGTTAATTGCTACTGCTAGTGCTGACAAGACAGTGAAATTGTGGAAACCAGATGGTACACTGCTGACAACTCTAGAAGGACTGGAACATGGGGTCATCCGTGCAGAATTTAGTCCTAATGGAGAGTTAATTGCTACTGTTAGTTATGACGGCACAGTCAAACTGTGGAAACCAGATGGTACACTGCTGACAAATCTAGAAGGGCATCAAGGTTCGATCAATGCTGTAGCTTTTAGCCCCGATGGAGAATTGATTGCTACTGCTAGTTATGACGGCACAGTCAAACTGTGGAAACCAGACGGCGCTCTGGTGAACACCCTAGAAGTGCATGATGATGGGGTCACGAATGTAGCCTTTAGCCCCGATGGAGAGTTGATTGCTACTGTAAGTGAAGACCAGATAGTCAAACTGTGGAAACCAGACGGTACACTGCTGAAAACTCTAGAAGGGCATCAGGATTGGGTCATCAGTGTAGAATTTAGTCCCGATGGAGAATTGATTGCTATTGCTAGTTATGACGGCACAGTTAAACTGTGGAAACCAGACGGTACAGTGGTGACAACTCTAGAAGGGCATCAAGCTTCGGTCTGGAATGTAGTCTTTAGCTCCGATGGAGAATTGATTGCTACTGCAAGTGGAGACAAGACAGTCAAACTGTGGAAACCAGACGGTACACTGCTGAAAACTCTAGAAGGGCATCAGGATTGGGTCATCAGTGCAGAATTTAATCCCGATGGAGAGTTAATTGCTACTGCTAGTTATGACGGCACAGTCAAACTCTGGAAACTAGACGGTACACTGCTGAAAACCCTAGAGGGGCATCAGGATTGGATCAATAGTGTAGAATCTAGCCCCTATGAATAAAATTAGAGAAAGTATCGATAAGTTATGAGTTTTTAACCATTGGTTAAAGGGTGATGTTGCAATCTTGGCTTCTTTGTCCCAAGAAATCGCAGCAACCCAACCTACACTAACTACTCTTGGAAAATTTGCTGAGAATAAATTTGACTGGTTTTGGCATTCCTTTCGGTTGGTCGCCAATAATAAATTTTCCCAATTGTGTTAATGCCATCAATTCCAGTGCTGACTCAAAAACGAGACGGATGGGAATATGTTGTACTCTTTTGCGCAACCATAAAACTTGATCGTAATCGAAAAGCAGACTGCCGAAAAACACATCAGCATTTTCCAGAGAAGTCGCAACAGTTTCTGGTTGTTGGGAAAGAGCGCGATCGCTAAATACTTGGATATCTAAATCTGGACATTGGGAATTTGCCAGTTGAGCTGCTTGACGGTATAAACCTGCGTTAAAAGATTCAAAACCAGCGATTAAGACAATGCGTTTCATGGCCTAATTTTAATAAAAGTTACTATACTATTAGGGTAACGAAAAAAGACTAATTATTAGACTTGTGACTTTATAGAACCAATTTGAGATCTATATAATTATGGTAGTCAAGTCTTTTCGCGCATCAATTTTGAGGAAAAATCTGCTCTGAAGTGTTGAATTTTTTGTATTATTTCTCCCCACATCTTCCCTTTTCCTTTTTCCCTCTTCCCTCTTCCCTCTTACCTCCTGTCTCCTGTCTCCTCTCTCCTGACTCAAGGCTAAAAAAACGCGCATATTTATGAAGATATGATCAGGGGTTCTATAAGGTAAAGTATAGAGTTAGTAGAAGCGATCCCTAAAATATTAACTAAATCCTAGCTAATAGTAATATCAAATCCTGTAGCATCGATGTTATTCAGTATTAAAGAATTGTAGGGGCGAATGGCCATATAGCCTGACGGCTTTTTCCCTCTATTAAGCGACAAGTCTAATAAAAATGTTCTATTGAAGCGATCCTGAATTTACCGAATAATTAAGGTAAAAATCCTCTCCTTTAAAGGAGAAACAAGCGGTCGATCTTCGCAGCTTCCCGTAGGGTGGGATGGCGTACTTCGGAGCGGCTCTGTCACTCTTCGGGTCTCCTCGCTGGCCTCCAATCGACCAAGAGAAGAAAAAATTTTCATAATTAGTCAATCCTCTTCTTTTCAAGGAGAGGTAATTATTAATTATTAATTATTAATTATTAATTGTTGAAACCTACCACCTAAGTCTCTAGGGCGAGCAAATATCTACCCACCCTACAACTTTTTAAGAAACCCTAAACCGCATCTGAATCATCCGCCAAATTTCTCCAACCCACAACACAATAGAAGTACCACCAACAATTACCAACCAATCTCTTAAAGATAAAGGAACCGTCCTAAATACAGCACCGCCAAATTGCACCATCAAAATTTGCCCTACAAAAATAAATGCAGCGATCGCCACAAAACTGCCATTTTTACTAATATTAGAAAATGCAGATTCTTTTAAACCAAAACATTTGGCATTAAACATATTCCAAAATTGCAACATCACAAATGTGGTGAAAAATAGAGATAATTCATAGGGAGTTACTACTCTATCTTTCTGGATATAAAGTAAGAAAGCAACGAAAAATACCAGGAATACTGCAGCTACTGAAAAAATACTCACCATCATTGGTTTGGAAATAATAAAATCTTGGGAATTTCTAGGTGTATTTTCCATCACTTTTGGATTAGGGGGTTCCGTTGCTAAAGCTAAAGCAGCAAAAGTATCCATAATCAAATTCACCCACAATAATTGAGTTACCGTAAACGGCAAATTAATCCCAATAAACGGACCCAATAAAGCTATCCCACAAGCAGCAACATTTATTGTTAACTGAAATAGAATAAACTTTTGAATATTTTGGTAAAGCGATCGCCCCCACATCACAGCATTTTCGATACTGGCAAAAGAGTCGTTCAAAATAATGATATCGCTTGCTTCTTTAGCAACAGAAGTACCGCTACCCATCGACAAACCTACCTGCGCTTGATTCAAAGCAGGTGCATCATTAGTACCATCACCCGTAACTGCCACAACTTCCCCGCTAGTTTGTAATAACTGTACAATACGTTGTTTATCCTGGGGACGCGCTCTAGCAATCACTTTGACTTTTTTCAGCACTGCTAAAACTGCTTCATCATCCAGAGAACGTAGTTTACCACCAGTAATACAATAATCATTAGGATCGTCCTGACTGATAATACCAATTTCGCGAGCTATTTCTACAGCAGTCAGACGACTATCCCCAGTAATCATCTTGACTTTTACACCAGCTTTTTGACAGATTTTCACTGCATTTGGCACCTCTTCTCGCACTGGATCAGCGATCGCTACAAAACCCAACCAAATCAAATCGTGATATTGTTCGAGTTCTTTTCCTTGTTGATAGTCTTGGGGGTCTCGAATATAGGCAAATCCTAAAGTCCGTCTACCAATAGTTTCATACTGATTTAACTCTGTGGCAATAGACTCTCTTGTAGAATCTGCAAAAGGTTTAACACCCTCCGCAGTCAGAATTTGATGACAACTTGCGAGCAGTAATTCTGGCGCACCTTTAATATGGAGTATTTTGTCCCCTGTTATGGAGGAATTTCCCATAGTTGCCATGTACTTTCTGTCTGCTGAAAAAGTTAACTGACTGACAATATCAAAATCATCTCGTTTATCAATGTACTCAATATTATTTTCCTCCAACCACAATAGCAAAGCACCCTCTGTATGGTCTCCTAGAGGAATAGATTCTTCACCTTTTTTGTATTCTAAGTTAGCTGTACTATTGCTACAAATTGCTTCTACTATAACGTTGTCAGGGTTGATAGTCTTGTCGTCTAAGCTAGGAAAATTTACATCACTCACCTGCATTTTATTTTCGGTCAAAGTACCTGTTTTATCAGAACAAATAATTGTTGTCGCACCGATGGTTTCGCAAGCGTGCATCCGGCGCACTAGATTATTTTGTTGAGTCATTTTCTGCATACTGTAAGCTAGACTGAGAGTAACACTCAGTGCTAGTCCTTCGGGTACTGCCACCACAATGACCGCAACTGCAATCATAAAGTAGGTGAGGAATTTAACAGCGACATCTGCTGATATCCAGTCAGTGGGAGAAGTAGGAACCAATTCTAAATAGTAACCTACCCCGATACCGATGCCAGATATTGCCAGAGCGAGCAAAATATTTTTTACCCATGCTATCCCGCTATCATTTTCCAGCGACTCTGGTAGTTCAATTTCTTGGCCTACGGATTCCAATCCATCTACGATTATTGGCAACCAGACTCTAGTCAGAGCAACAGTTAAGCTAACGGTCAGGATACTGATAATGTACCATTGTCCAGAGGTTAGATTGAGTTCTCCGGTCAAGATACCCCGTGCTACTAAAGCGATATCAATTAACACTGCTATGACTAAACCGAGAATACCAATTAGATTACTAAGACGTTCGAGTTGTAGATTTAGAGGCGTTTCCACATCTGTAATATCTAGAACGCATCTAGCAGTTTTGCCAATTTCTGTCTCATCCCCAACCGCTGTGATTTCGATTACTCCATGCCCATCATTGACTACAGTATCTCGCAATACTTTGTTTGGCGGATAAGCGCAACCACTATTACCATTAGAAGATAAGTTTACATCCGCTATTTTGGGAACAGGTATTGCTTCTCCCGTTAAACTAGCTTCATTAACTTCTAAGGAAACTGCTTCTAATACTTGACCATCTGCTGGTATTTCATCTCCTGTTTCTATCAGTACAATATCGCCTACTACTAAATCTTTTTTCGGAGCTGTTGTAACTTTATTATCCCTAATTACTGCGATGGGAATTTCATCACTTACTTGATTGAGAATATCGAATTCTTTACTAGCTTTATATTCATTTAAAAAAGCAACAGAGGTAGCCAAAATTATGGCAGCAATAATGCCTAAGCCTTCTACATAATTACCTTCAAAAATCCCAACAGTAATGGCAATAACGGCGGCGATTATTAGAATCCTAATTACTGGGTCGTCGAACTTTTCTAACCATAATTTCCACCATGGCGATCGCTTGGGTGGCGTTAATAAATTAGACCCATATTTTTGCCTACTTGCTTCAACTTCAGCCTGTGTGAGTCCTTTATAGCGACTTTGTTTTTGCCGTGGTTCTTGAGTAGTTTTCATTAATTAATCTCCTTGCCAAAGTTTACTTTGGTTAGTCTCGTTATAATTTTAGTATTTTATTGTTTGATGTCTTAACTTTATTAATATATCTTAAATTCGTAATTTTGTCTAGAAGTGTTTATAATTAGGAAAACTACTTGTTTTTTTTATGTTTTTTTTCATCAAAATATTTAATTTATCGTCAAATTATGCTACATTTTAGATGTAAAAAATACCGCTGATTTTGTTTTATAAAATGTTGATTGAAAGCCTCAATAAAACAAATTGGAAAACACCACCAAAACTTATTTCTTTATTTTCAGGTTGTGGAGGAATGGATTTACCATTTCATTACGCAGGATTTGAGGTTGTTTGGGCAATTGATTCTAATTTTTATGCTTGTCAAACTTTTAAAAGAAATATTGCTGATGTTGTTGAGCATAATCAAATTGAAAATATAGATATTAATGCAGTTCCAGAGGCAGATTTAATTACGGGAGGGTTTCCTTGTCAAGATTTTTCAATTATCTGGAAACGTCCTGGTTTAGAGGGTACGAGAGGCAATTTATATACCTACTTCTTAGAATTTGTTAAACAGAAACAACCAAAGGCATTTATAGCAGAAAATGTCAAAGGTTTATTAAGTGCGAATAAATATCAAGCAATTCAACGGATAATATCAGATTTTGAAAGTATATCTCCAGGTTATTTAGTACAGCCTAAATTATACAAATTTGCTGATTACGGAGTACCTCAGTTTCGGGAAAGAGTAATTTTAGTAGGGATTAGAATGGATATAGGTTTTAATTTTATTCATCCTCAGCCAGAATATGGTCTTGGTCGTAAATATCCTTATAAAACTGCTAGTAAGGATTAAGTCGGCATACCTATAATAAATTAGGTGAATTAAATAGTTTTATATTATCTGCAAATCCTGAATGTGGAGGTGTTAGATTTGTCTGGAATCCACCACCATTTCACGGCAATATTTATAGAATAAAATATCAAAATGAATTGCTTTACTTTGCAGGGTCTTCAAATTTTTCTAAAAGAGGATTATTTGAGAATTTAGAATTTACTTGTAAAATTACAGACCTCCCTACTATCAATCAAACAGAAGCCTATATTAATTGGCTACTTACTGATAATATATCGGTAAATTTTGACAAGTGTGAATCATTTCCGATTGTTAAATCTGTCAAAGCTAACCGAAAAAAGATTAACTTTCTGAAAGTAGAAACTAAACCAATTATTAATTCTACAATTCCTTATTTGGATATATCTTTGGCTAGAGTCGATCGGCAACAACGGTCAAACTTAAATGCTTTTTTTGGCAAAGGAAGATGGAATAGAAAAACAGGTATTGTGATTCCTAGAGACTGGTTTGAAGTAGAAATTATAGTAGATGTAGCTACAACTAAAAATCCTATTTATCCCAAAGGTGATTTTATCGCCTACACTGATGATGATTTAGTATTTCCTTGTCGTACTCAAGGCGATTATCATAAAAATTTTAGGTCAAGAGATGACTTAAAAATTTTAGGTCATTGGATAAAAGGTAAACTACAACAAAAAGGAGTTTTAGAATTATTTGAACCAGTCACAAGTCAGACATTAGAAGAATATGGAAAAAACTACATTCGGATGTATAAATTATCTAATTATGATTACTACTTAGAGTTTTAAATAATATTTTATAGAGCAGGGGAGCAGGGGAGTATACAACGTCCGATAGAGAGAAGTAAGTATAATAATAATTAATCCTAACTAGGGTGCTAATTATCAAAAAGGTAATTGGACTTGTGTTAATTACTTAATAATTGAAGTGCTACCTAAATTAAGCATTAATGCATAGTAATTGGTATTATAGCAATGTGCGCTGGCATATTTACAAATTACAAGAACTGCCCAATAGCTAAAAGTCTTATATTATAGGTTTTTTATTCCCCCTGTTGCCTGTTGCCAGATGAGCTGTTGCCTGCGCACAGCGCTATACCACTTCTGGAATAATGGTCGGTTTTACTCTCACGCACCACCTGCTATGGGATACTGCCTTATGTAACAAATTTGCACCCTACGGTTTAATATTTATTTGACACACTAATAATAAAACCCAATTCATTTTAGGTCTAAACTTATTTCATCACTGGCATACTTAAACCCTTCAAAGTCTGTTTTTTTTCTTCCTCACTCAAACCTTTACCCTGTACTAAAACTCCAAAATTTCCCAACCCCATTGGGTCTATTAATGAATGTAATACTTCCCTACGTCGCAAAACTTCCTGAATAGAAAACCCTTGATTATTTGATAATTCATTTAATCTATCTCCTAAACCTAACGCCATTAAAAATAAAGCCTGTTGAGTAAAACCTAGATTTTCCAATCCTGATAAAATTCCCTGTTTTTCCAATGCGGTAAAATCCACATGAGCCGTAATATCTTGTCGCCCAATATTCCAATATAAGTCATTATTTCGATGATGTTCATAATAACATTGTAGAGTTCCTTGTCTGCGAGTAGGATTATAATAACGTGGTGCTTGATAACCATAATCAATAGTTAACAAATATCCCTTTTGTAGCTTAGAGGCAACAGTGTTTATCCAATCTAAAGCTTGTAAATTCACCTCAGTTTGATAACCTTCCACATCTGGAAATGCAAATAAATCTATACCCACTAAATTAAAATATTCAGCAATTCTAGGAGTAGAAGTTTCACCACTTATTTCTATAAACTTTCCATCAGAGTCAGAGCTTACATAAACTTCTCGAATTTCCCGATTTTCTATAATAATTTTATGTACTGGAAAAGCATCCACTAATTCATTAGAAAATAAACACCCTGTAATTGAACTCTGAGAAATTTCATCCCAATCACACCACCTCACTTTATATGAGTGTAACCTTTCTTTTTGTTCTTCTTTTAAAACTTCTGATTTTTCGATAATCAGATATTTTATTGTTTGGAAAAAATCTAAATGCTTTTGCTTTAAATATTCTAAAACTTGCTCTGCTAAAATTCCCTGACCAGCACCCATTTCTACAAGAGTAAAATTATGAGGTTGATTGAGAATATTCCACATTTGCATCAATTGTTCTGCCAATAATTCTCCAAAATCTGCACTCCAATGAGAAGATGTTAAAAAATCTCCTTGTTTACCAATATTCACAGGATGACTTGCATAATAACCATATTGGGGATGGTACAAAACTAAATCCATATATTGGGCAAAAGTAATCCGTTTTTTTGGAGATTCATAAATGCTTTGATGGATAATTTTGCACAAATTTTCGTTACTGTTATTGATAGTTAATTGTGGTTGATTCATAAATTTAAGGAAGAAGGAAGAAGTAAGAAGGAAGAAGTAAGAAGTAACAAAAAAAGTAGATAAGTCTATAGTACAATACAATTCAGTTAAGGATTTTTTTTGCCAGTTCCGTAATCTCAAGAGCTACTCTAATGGTTCCATACCTTATAAGACTGATGTGCCTTACTAATATGAAATACCCTTAATGTACCTTACTAATATGAAATAGGCTATATCATCTTTCCCTTCTTCCTTCTTCCTTCCTCCTTCTTCCTTCTTCAAAATTATTCCTGAACCTTCTCCTCAGTTAATTTTATCCTTGGCATAGGAATTAACATAGAAACTTGCTGCCGATATTCCTGATATAAATTCCCATAAATAGAAATCATGTCTACTTCTTCTAATTTAATTCCCACTAACATATAAATTGTTGTACCCAAGGCAAAAATCAAATGAGAAAATGTCATAGTTGGAGCTGCCCAAAAAGCAATAACAAAACCCAACATAATCGGGTGGCGAATATATTTGTAAAACCCTGGAGTTCTAAATCCTAAATATTCATATTCCTGACTGCGCAAATATAAATATACTTGTCGCAACCCAAATAAATCAAAATGGTTAATCATAAAAGTGCTGAGGAAAACAATTAACCACCCCAAAGCAAAAATGCCATAAATAATATTAGAAGCAATCGGACTTTGTATATTCCAAATAATTCCACCAAGAGAATGCCATTGCCAAAATAACAGTAATAATGCCAGACTTGCCATTAAAACATAAGTGCTACGTTCAATCGGATGTGGAATAATTTTCGTCCACCATTTCTTGAAACTTTGACGTGCCATAAGACTATGTTGAATAGCAAACAAACCGAGTAATAAAATATCAATTAATATCCCGTTAATCAGAGAACCATCAAAATCGGAATCTAGTGTTTTTGGTACTATTAAGTTGCCGACAAAACCAATGCTGTACAGAATAGTTATCATTGAGATTAAATAACAAACTACACCATAGATAAATGCTAGTATTCTACTCATATTTCTCTGATAAAATATCCATTACTTTATAGAAATAAATGAAATTATTTTTTACTCTAGTATTTCACGAAAAACTTCTAAGTATTTTTCATATACTTTAGTCTTAAAACAAACAAGAACAACCTTTTCAATAGATTTACTTTCCAATAAAAATTGCATAACTTCAGTTATAGCTATTCTTGCTGCTACTTCCACCGGAAAAAATAAACCACCAGTAGCAATAGCAGGAAAAGCAATTGTTTTTATAGCATATTTTTCTGCTAAAGCTAAACTATTTTCATAACATCTCATCAGTGTATTCTTCTCTCCGAAAACTCCAGCTCGCCATCTAGCTGCAACTGGTTGTAAAAACTGAAAGAGGCTAAAACTAGCTCCAAAGGAAATTATTATTATTATTCCCTTCAATTCTAGTTTTAACCTCTTTATTTAAGACTCAGCAATAGTACAATTAGCGTTTGATCTTCCCTAAACTCCAAAAATGCTAGGTATAAGAAACTGGTGCAAGCAATTATTAATTATTAATTATTAATTATTAATTATTAATTATTAATTACCTAACACCTTCTTCATCCCATTAACTGAGGTTCCAAAAGTCGAGTTAGACAAGTTTTTTGGTAACTGGTCATAAAAGTATCTAATGTCCGTAAAAAATCTTCCCGTACCTGGAAATGATCCACTCGATTCACTACTTGGCCATTTTCAAATAAAATCAGGGTAGGCAAAGTTCTGAGTTGATATTTACTAGCAAGCTTTAAACTTTCGTCAGCATTCACCCCCACCAGCTTTAAGTGGCCATTCCATTCAGACTGAAATTGAATTAATTGGGGGACAATCATTTTACATAGGCCACACCACGGTGCCCAAAAATTTACTAAAACCGGGTTAGAGGCATCTAACACCTCTTTTTTAAAAGTTTTTTCGTTAATTGACAAAAGCATGGCTTCTCGATCTGAGTTAATTAAATTTTTTATATCCTGGGATCATGCTACCAGTCTACGCTCCCAGTTGCACGGATTAGTAGTGGATGAGCTTGCCAAAGTAATAAGATAAAAACAGCTATTCCGACATAGGCCCATCGGAGAAACTCCTGTAACTGTAGAGTTTGACGTCCTTGGATAATAGCGACAAAAGGTATAACCGATGTGCGAAACTTTAACTTTTCAAAAGATTCACCAAAACGCTGTTGAAGTCGTCGATCCCCATGCCATACACCAAACAAATGATGGAGTATGAGGCCAAAAGATGTTACTAAGGTAAAACTTGTCCCTAACCAAAGAGTATGGGCAATACACCAAATTACTTGGCCGACCATTTGAGGATGGCGGGTAATCCGAATAATACCTGTTTCATAGAGATGGACTTGGGGTTTTTGAATTGCAGCAATTTCTAAAAGATTGAATGTAGAGGGATAGAGAAAAATAAATGAAATTGCTGATAGTATCCAGACTATAGGCTTAACTATTGGGACACCTTGCAGTTGCCATAACTGCAACCCATCGTAACGGTGGTTGAAAAAGTAAATAATCAGAATTACTGCTAGTGGTAGACTGACCAGAGCAAATAAGATGCGATAGGGTCTAGGGCCAATCCTGGTTTCGGCCCACGGTCGGAGGGCTGCCAAACCACTATGGGCGATCGCAAAACTTAGCAGTAACCCCAACATAATTAAATGGCTAGGGGTTAACCAATCATTAGACATGGGTATTATGGGACATTGATAATAAAAGTTAACTTTTGGAGGAATCCTCCAGCAGTATGCTGAAGGGACGTAATGCCAACCCCTTGAGTGGGGAAGGAAATGCGGTGAGTGTAGAGTTTGATTTTCCCAATAAATTATTGATTCCCTAGCTGAGGAATTTGGAAATCAAAGGTCTTCAACTCTTAACCTCTGTCTTCAGGACTTTTGCCCCTGATTCAGTTTAATCTAAACAGGACAATCAGAGCTTGATTAACTAACAAGATTGAAGATATGGAGCATGGAGTTAACGAAGTCAGAAGTCAGAAGTATATTTTTGTAACGGAGATTTGAGCTTCGCTCCAAAAATATTTCGCCTTAAAAGGCGGGTTTACGCGACCCAATTATTTTGATAATTTTAATTTCTTCCTGATTTAATCAAATAAGTAACTTAAATGCCAACCAATTTAAGACAGAAAAACACTGTAAATTCAAACTTGTTAACACTTTTCCACTCTCTACTTGCTCTGGAAAGACCTACCGAGTCAAATCAAATACCATTAAGCAATTTGCCCATTTGCTAACTCTTTGGGCGTTAACTTCCTCAATTTCTTTTTCCTTTAACAATATGTCTGAGCTTCCTTTCACCCTAGACCAATTACGCATTCTCAAGGCGATCGCTGCTGAAGGTAGTTTTAAACGAGCTGCCGATAGTTTGTTTGTTTCTCAACCAGCGGTTAGTTTACAGGTACAAAATTTAGAGCGACAGTTGAATGTACCTTTATTCGACCGGGGTGGCCGCCGGGCACAATTAACTGAAGCTGGTCATTTGCTACTTACTTATGGTGAGAAGATATTATCTTTGTGTCAAGAGACTTGCCGAGCTATTGAGGATTTACAAAATCTTCAGGGTGGTACTTTAATTGTTGGTGCTTCTCAAACTACTGGTACTTATTTACTACCCCGAATGATTGGGATGTTTAGGCAAAAATATCCTGATGTAGCTGTGCAGTTACACGTTCATTCTACTCGTCGTACTGCTTGGAGTGTGGCTAATGGACAAATAGATTTAGCTATTGTTGGGGGTGAAGTTCCTCCAGAGTTACAAGAGTCTTTGGAGGTTATACCTTATGCTGAGGATGAGTTGGCTTTAATTTTGCCTGTTTCTCATTCTTTGGCAGAAAAGGAGACTATTCAAAAGGATGATTTGTATCATTTAAATTTTATTACTTTAGATTCTCAATCTACTATTCGTAAGGTAATTGACCAGGTATTATCCCGTAGTGGTATTGATACTCGCCGTCTGAAAGTGGAGATGGAATTAAATTCAATTGAGGCAATTAAAAATGCTGTTCAATCTGGTTTAGGAGTAGCTTTTGTTTCTGTTTCAGCTATTGAGAAAGAGTTACAAATTGGGGTTTTGACTACGGCTAAAATAGAGCAGATAGTTGTCAATAGAATATTATCGGTTATTTATAATCCTAATCGTTACCGTTCTAAAGCTGCCGAGGCTTTTAGTAAGGAAATTTTACCTTTGTTTTCTAGTCTCAATTTTAATCCAGATAAGATTAAACCTTTATCTAAAGAAATACAGCCTATAGAGATAGTAACAAATAATGTTAGTGAAACTTGAATATCAACTATTAATGGAGAATTTTTGAATCAATTATCAGTAATAAAATTTTCAAAAAATAATATTATGAATAATTTGGGTGATTATAAAGATAGGTAAAGATAGGTGCAGGAGATGTCCCTTTGACTAAAAAGATAATTTCCGACCTCAAAAATGATATCGAAGCTATTTATTCTGACTTGGTCCTCATAACTCCTAAGAAATAGTCTACCTAATTTGTAGCAAATATTTATCAAACTGGTATAAGTGTTTCGGCATTTAAACTTTATCTCTCAATGGGCGGTTAAGGGAACACCAGAGATGAGAAAACTGTCTGAGGGAATATAGAATCTCAATGTGTATTAGTTGAGTTCCAGTTCAATTTTTCCTATCAACTGGAGTTACAAACAATTAACTGATAATTGAATAGTTGGCATCTTAAACCCAGGGTTAAAAATATAGATAACAAGTTCAGTTTATACTCATAGATTTATAATTTAATAATGAATATAAATTAACCAAGTTTATTATTTGAAAAACTCAATAAATATAGAAGAAGATTCAGCAAATTTTGCTCGCAATAAAGATTAATTGGCTCGAGTATATTTGATGTTTGCTAGAATAACAATTTTTTCACATTCTTAGAGCTGATTTATAGCAATTCTCATACTGGTGAGGTACAAAATTTGAGGCTTGAGGGAACAGGGAACAGGGAACAGGGAACAGGGAATAAAAAGACAAAAAGATAACTGTACCTCACGACCTTGGGAAACGCTATATAAAGTAAATATTAAGAGGATAAATACTTTACATTGTAAGGGTTTGACACTATCTAAGCCCCAAGGGCATAACTTTTGAAAAACCCATGCTAGAAATGGAATTCAGCTCAGTTTACAAATAAGCTCTAAGATCGGAGACGAGAAAATGCCTAAAAATGATAATCAAGGTCAAGATACAAACATGGATTCTATAAATTGATAGTGAAGCTGTTCAACCGGATTTGATATTAGACAAATTTTTGACATAATTAATAACTTCTGGAAAAAAATTCAAAAAATCAGACTCAATTTCAGTATAATTTTTAATCAGTTCATTTCCAGCAGTAGCAAGATTATTTTCTCTCTTCAAACGTTTAGATAAACGGACAAAACTTAAGTTAATCCCTGATAAGTTTTTGTAGGAACTAAGCCAATTTTCAGATATAATTTTCGGTAATATTTTTTGTAATCTATCAGGTAAAATTTCCTGATTTTTTTGCAAAATAATATATATTTTTTGCACAAATATAGCAATGAGCGCTGGTATATTTACAAATTGCAGGAGTGGCCAAATAGCTAAAAATCTTATATTATCGTTTTTTTATTCCCCTCTTGGGAGGGGTTAGGGGTGGGTTGCCTGTTGCCTGTTGCCTGTTGCCTGTTGCCTGCGCACAGCGCTATACATCTAAGTTTTCATCGGCAAATAAGTTCCAGTGATTGGCTAAAAAATGGTCATAACAAATATCAATAATTATTCCTGCTAAACGTCTATGACTATTACTAATACGATTTTTACTTCTCAAATATATTGGATGAGTATCAGTAAAGCAATCAACTTGACGATGAGTTTTGATTCCTTGAATAATTTCATGGCTATAAATAGTTTCATATTGTTCTAGATACCCTTTGACAAAATCACCTAATAAATTTCCTATTTGTGATTCGGGAGTATTTTTCGCTAAAAATAAATGAGCTAGATAGTTCATAAGTAGATAGTTATATCATTTTCAAGTAAAGTACATAGCAGTTATAGCAGAAGGAAGAAAGAAAAAGTAATAAGGAAGAAGAAAAAATCTGGCGTTGTCTAAGTTTTAAGCTTTTGATATGTCCTAATATGAAATACCAAAATTTTTGCTACAAATACGCACGGCTGTTTCAAGGAGTCAGTCCTCAGTCCTAAGTAGGAATAGCCTACATATCATTTATTAGACTCAAACTCTGTTTTTAGTCAAATCAATATTTCTGGGTAAAGTTTTTTAACTAGCTAAATTATTCGTAGCATTCTTTTTTATCTTTCATATAACCTTTCCTTCAACTACTATATATTTTGATTTTATATAAAATCTTTATTGGAATTCAAGAATAGATCACAGTAATAGGAGCTTCAGACTTTATTATCTATTTTTTGTTTTTGACAAATCCTGTACATCAAGAGTGTATAAATATCAATATTAATTAATATTAGAAATCTCTATCAACTAAGAAAGAGGAAACAGATAACAGGAATAAATAATTGACAATTTATAAATAAGAATTGCTTTGATTTTTGATTTTTGGAGAAGTCTATTGCCTAGATTTTATGATTAAATTTTGAAATACTTCCAATCATATCTATGTTAAAGCAAAGTTAAACTGCTCAGGATAATTTATACAAAAACCAATATCTATTGAAATAAGTTAGAAATGACGATTGACGTTATTAGCTAACAGCTTATACAATAAATCAAAATTATGATGATTAAACTACCCTAGATTTTTCCGAAGCTCTTTCATAAATTAAGTGGATTTTGTAGCATGGCAAACACTCTAGAATCTATTATTAATCTACCGAAGCTAAATTCTGAATCTACCCTCAGAGAATTACCACTGACTGATTTTCAAGTAAGTCCGATGACTTCCCTAGAATTAGTTGAATATCAGTTTAATCAACAACCTGACTTATCTGGAGTTATAGTTGCTTCCGATGAAAAGTTTTTTGGCATGATTTCTCGACGCTACTTTCATGAACAAATGAGTTCTCGTTATGGAAGAGAACTATTTATCAAACGTCCTATTCAATATTTTTTAAAAGCTACTCCAACTAAATATTTAGATAACTGTTTGGTATTACTTTCTGAAGAAAAAATTAATTTAGCTGTACAAATAGCACTAAACCGTTCTGAAGAAACTGTATATGAACCACTAGTAATTCAATTCGTAAACAAAAAAAATCCTAATTGTTATATTTATTTTTTACTTAATTTTCAAACTTTAATCCTGGCTCAATCTCATCTACTTAGAGAAGTCAATAATGAGTTATCTCGCCAGAAAAGTTCTGCTAAAAATTATTTGATTCAGCTCAAACATAAACAGCAAAAACTCCAACAACATACGGCAGAATTACAAACGCAAAAACAAGAAATTTTAGCTAGACACAAGTTATTAGAAATACAGCAAAATGACTTAATTAGTCAATCACAACAAATTCATAACCTTAACCGCAGACTGAAAGAAATTACTGGTTTTATTTCTCAGGAAGGAAAAAAAGCATTTTATGCAACATTTGAAGGAGTACAAAAAATTAACAAAAATATGAATGAAATTGTCAATATTGGTCACTTGTTCACCAATGAACTCAAACTAATTAACTCTGCATCCCATCAAATTGAAACAATTAGTAAGCAAGCAAAACATTTGGCAATACAAGCTGCTATTGTTGCTGGTCATTCAAATTCTCAACTTAGTGGTTTCAGTCATATTACTAACGAGATTGGAAAATTGGTGAATGAAACTTCACAAGCAGGTCGTCAAATGAATTTAGTAGCTAATAACTTAATGAGGAAAATTTCTGAACTTAACAATTTAGCTGAAACTGGTAAGCAAACCGCTCAGTCTCTAGTAGAAAATAATCAACGTTCTGAGATAACATTAGATGAGTTAGAAAAATTAATTCAACAACCAAACTTGGATCGAGCAGCAGTAAATTCCTCTGCTGTTACACAAGGTAGCAAAATTACTGATATTTCTCAAGAAAATCTGTATCAAGATAAAAATATAGTCAATAACTATCAAGAAAAGTTTGAGGAAAAAAATACAGATATTTCTGAATTGCAAATGCAAATATTGAATAATCAAAAAGATCAAGAAAAATTGATACAATAAATTCGTTCTACTTTAAATAAAAAAAAATTGATATTTAGTTAGATTGAGTTGACAAAAAAATAACTAACTTGATAGAAGATGTAGCCAGTTTAAGTGAATCTTCAACAATTAATAATTAATAGAGTTGTCGCTAAATAGATAGAAAAAATCGCTCAAATTAAGACACAGTAGTAATTTCATACGTTTTGCACTGGAAATTGCTAAAATCCTTACATGATAAGGGTTTAGCAGTTTTTTATAGTTATAAAGCGACAAGTCTAATAATTACCTCTCCTGAAAATAATGGCATTGGTGAAAAGTATTTTTTTCTTTATTTCTTCTTCAATGATATCAAATACGTTTGATTGGATATAAAAAAATTATCGAATCGTCATAACTAATAAATCTTTGTGATTTTCTCTCCTCCTGACTCCTAAAGACTTAACTAATCTATAACTGTTTAACCGGATTTAATATGAAAAGGTTTTCAACCTTAATTATTCGGTAAAAAAAATCTCAAATTCTACCCCTGTTTATTTATTTGAAATTTTCTAGAATAACTAAAGTATAACTTCTATAGTTAATAGACTTGTCGCTTAATAAGGTAAACTAGAGATTAGTGTTTTAAAGATCAGAAGAAAAAATGCTGGACATCAATCGAGTGCTAAAAGAAGACCGACTCTTAAGGGCATTAACGGGACTAAACCGTAAGGCATTTGATGAATTGTTGCAAGCTTTTTCTGTCCAGCTAAACTTGGAAGCGATCGCTAGCACCCAAA
>NZ_JAAHGM010000093.1:0-20418 GCF_010692625.1 Okeania sp. SIO2C2 | reverse complement strand
TTTTTACATCTAAATTGACGGCCATTAACAAGTAGAAAAACATCAAAGCTACTCAAGGGAATATCTCTGACTCTATATGGATGAGATTGATGGATTTTATCTGTAGTCTTTTGAGGGGGGAGGACAAGTTGTAGTTTGGACTTGATTTTCTCATTCAATTCTTAAATTCATTTTCAGTAATCAAATGATAATTAGTTGCTTTAAAGCCTTCAAATTTAATGATTTGAGTGATCAAAAACAGAAGGGAGTTAGATGGCATATGATTAAAGTTTCATTTTTGTTGCTCAAATTCAATATATTTAATAGCATTAACATCTGTGATTAGTCAATATTTAGCAAGGGTTTGAGCATACTTGACTTGAAAATTACTAAGGAAAATGTAATTTTTTTATTCTTAAATTGTCATAACTACTCTAGAAGAGCCATAAATAATTACTTCTCAGGTTTGGTAAGGTGACCCATGGCAGTAACTTTTCTATTAAACTAATTTCAAAGGTTGCTTTTACTTTCCCCAAAATTAATTGCTGATAGCTAATAGCTGACAGCTGAACATTTACAAAATTATAGATGGGTTAAATACAGCAATTAATCTTCACCTATCAATAGTCAGTTTTTCTTGTTTTCGTGATTTTTACTTCTTTTCAAGGCTGATTAATAGATCTAAATTACCCGCAAACTACAGTATGAGAAGATGAATTTGCTTACTTAATCTCGGTACAATGGTCTACACTGTGGAAAATGAGAACTTTTATACAGACTAATCTAAAATCAAAAACAGATATGACACCTCCAGAAACTAGCACTCCTCCAGAGGGTTCAGATAATCATAATTTAGCACCTGTAAGCTTGAAAGAGCCTGAATTTAAACCCAATAATACAGCTCGAGTAAGCGATCGTCAAGATTTAGAAGAAGATGATTATCTCAATCAAGCTCCTGATGATGTGGAAATGTCTATATTTGACCATCTCGAAGAGTTACGGATGCGAATATTTTATTCTCTAATAGCAGGAGTTGTAGGTATTATTGGTTGCTTTATTGTAGTTAAACCTATTGTCCAATTCCTAGAAGTTCCTGCTCGTGGAGTAAAGTTTCTCCAACTGGCTCCAGGAGAATATTTTTTTGTAACTATTAAAGTAGCTGCTTATAGTGGTTTTCTTTTGGCAAGTCCTTTTATACTTTATCAAATAGTTAAGTTTGTTCTACCAGGTCTAACTATTAGAGAAAGAAGATTTCTCGGACCCATTTTCTTAGGATCTACAGTTTTATTTGGATTGGGATTAGTATTTGCTTATTTTGCAATTGTACCAGCAGCTTTGAAGTTTTTTATTAGTTACGGATCGGAAGTAGTAGAACAAGCTTGGTCAATTGAACAATATTTTGAATTTGTATTGCTATTAATGTTTAGTACGGCATTAGCATTTCAAGTTCCAATTCTGCAATTCTTGTTAGGTATTTCGGGAATTGTTTCTTCTGAGCAAATGTTTTCTGGCTGGAGATATGTATTGTTAGGTGCAGCAGTTTTAGGAGCAGTTTTAACTCCTTCAACTGACCCTTTAACTCAAAGTTTATTAGGTGGAGCGGTAGTTGCTCTTTATCTCGGAGGTAGTTTTGTTGTCAAGTTAATTGGCAAATAAAAAATACTGTATTTACTGAACTATTAGTAATTGTCGCACTAGCAGTAAAAGTTAATAATTTTTGCTCTGGGATTTCTACAATTTAAATATTGTGTTTAAATATTGTGGGAATAGTCAGTTCTCAAAAAATGCTCTCTAGTGTTAGGGTCTGGATTTTCAGGAGCTGTTTTAACCTTTTCAACTCACCCTTTGACTCAAAATTTATTAGGTGAAGCAGTAGTTGTTCTTGAGTTATACAAATTACCATGCATTAATGCTATACTTCAGCTATATTTCAACAGTCAAATAGTTGCCAAGATAAAAAGTTTGTTTTTGACAATTATTAGTTGGTTAGTATAAATTTTTCCTACTTTTCCTCTCCCCACACCTCCCACACTTCCCACACTTCCCACACTTCCCCACCCAATCAGATATAGCATTCTTTTTGAGAAATGGTATTAGGTGGTAGTTTTGCCATAAAGTAGATTAGGCTATAAAGAATATTTAGTCTATTTATCAGTAGTTCAGTTATTAGTCAAAAATATTAGAAAAATGTCTATAAAACTAGAAAACTCTAATCAAACATTACCCTCATTTAAGCCTTTACACAATGAATTTGGAAAAGAGCTATCTTTCGGAGCAGAAGTAGTTGGAATTGACCTGTCAAAATCTTTATCATATCAAGAGTGGGAAACCCTAATGGCAGGATTTGAAAAACATTCATTACTATTGTTTAAAAATCAGCAGTTAACTCCAGAGATGGAACTTGATTTTATTACCAGGTTTCCCCATGATATTCAGGCAGTTAAGGAAGGAAGAAATATTGCCCCATTCTATAAAAAATTGCCTGGTTATCCTCCCTTACTTTCTCTTCATGGATACGGTTCATTTACTCACTATGGACACAAATTTACACTTCCTGCTGGTGAGGTGTTTAAATATTCTCATGTTTGGCATACTGACTTTAACAGTATATCTGATACCCCACCAGTAGTGAGTGCGATGTATGCAGTAGTTGTACCCACAAAAGGAGGTGAAACACTTTTTTGTAGTTCTATAAAAGCTTATGAACTTCTAATACCAGAGCTGCAAAAACAAGCTCTAGAAATGAAAGTTTGTTACTGCCCTACTATGAATTTTCAACTTGAACCTCAAGGTCGGCGTCGAATAGATAATATTGAAGCTTCTATGAAAAATTTTAATCCTCCTGAAGTTGGTAGAATACACCCAGTAGTAATCCAAACAAAAAAAGGCAAAAATGCGTTGTTTTTAAGTGTACATTCTGCTGGAAAAATTGAAGGAATGGAAGCCGAAGCAAGTCAGGAATTAATAGAGAAGTTTTTAACTCCAGTTACTCAACCAGAACATATTTTTTCTCTCAAATGGGAGGTGGGAGATTTTGCTATCTGGAATAACCGAGAAATACTTCATAGTGGAACACCTTGGCATATCTACGAAAATGAGCAAAGGTTGATGCACATCTTTTTTCTTGATAGTACAGAAAAAGTTACTCCAGCTTCTTAACTCTACTGAAATAATAGTTTTCTTAAAAAGTATTTTGGTGAGGGTAAGAGTCAGGATAAATCTTTAGTATTTTAACTCTTAGGAATGAAAATGTAGCACTTTTTTCGCCTAAAAAAGGCTAAAAAATTTACAGCAGATTCCAAGTATATGAAGTACGGGTATTAACAATTAAATTTTTGTAGTGCGGGTATCTTGCCCGCGATGGCTCTACCTCACCAAGTTGGAATCCGCTGTATCTGTAAATACTTTTATCGTTAATCAGTAAGCCCTAAATATAGTGATAAAAATAAACTGGTTATTTTGCACGGGTATTTAGAGAATATTCTGACAAAAAAATAATGTCTCAAGCCTCCCTTTTAAGGGTATGAAAAAAATGAACTTTTGTATTTCAAGCCTCTAGCTTCAACGGTCGGTACTGATAACTGATAACAATTTATATCCCAAATAAAGTATAAATTCGATTCCGAATCCAAATCATTGCTGTTTCTTGAGAATTTTCTTGCTTATCCAGTAATCCTAAGTTTTTTAAAGTCTCTAAACGTCGGGATAATTCTTCAGAAATTTTGTCTGCTAGTTTTTGGTGCTTTGCCAAAAGATTGTGTAAATTGTCTCGGTCTACTACAAATAAAATTGTATCTTCTGTGGCACGAAGACTCGCTGTGCGAGTAATTCCTAATATTAGTGACATTTCTCCAATAAATTCTCCTGCATATCTAGTTGTAATATACTTATTTGCTTTTTCTGAAAATACTTCTACCGACCCGGAAAGTATAATATAAAATGAGTCTCCTGACTCTCCCTCTAGACAGATTATTTCACCGCGAGGAACAATTTTTCTATATCCATTTTCAATAACATCTCGTAGTTCAATATTATTACATTTTTTGAAATAACTAATCTGTCGTAATAAATCTCGTAAATTCCATTTTGAGGAATTTTGCTTAGTTTTTGCTATATTTTTGACTAAGGAAGTTGAAAGGTTTTTGGGATTTTTTACAACAGTTGTTGACTCTGCTTTTTTATGTGCTTGAATTAAATCATTAATCTGGCGAATATGTAAATCTATTTGGGGAAAAGGAATAGAAATATTCCGATAACTTAATTCTGAATATATTAAAAAATTCAAATAACTTTTGATTTGATCTATTAGAGTAGGATATTTAATCCAAACTAATAATTCAAAATTTAAGGCACTATCTCCAAACCCTTTAAACCAAACTTTTGGTGAAGGATTAGATAAAACTTTTTTTTCCTTTCTAGCTGCATCTAAAAGTGCTTCTTTTACTAAGTCTGTATCGCTACCATAGGCAACACCAATGGGAATATGTAGGCGAGAGGTCGAATCTTTATGACTCCAATTAATAATATTTTGTTCTACTATAGAATTATTAGGAATAATCACAAAAATACCATCAATAGTTCTGATTACAGTTGAACGAATTGAGGTTTTTTCTACTACTCCTGATAAATCATCAACTTCGATAAAATCTCCGACTTTAATTGGTTGAGCAATCAAAATTGTTAAACCACTAACAAAATTACTAATAATATTTTTCAAACCAATACCAATGCCAATACTTAAAGCACCAGCAATTACAGTAATTGAGGTTAAGTCAATGCCTGCATTATGAAGCACAATTAAGATACCAGTTATTGTAATGATGTAATTAATAATAGAGGCGATCGCTTCTCTTGTACCTTTTTTGATTCCTAAATTAACTAATATCCATTCTTTCATCCAATTTTTTATTGTGCGGGAGAAAAATACTACTAAAACAATTAAGAAAATTATTTCAGTAATATTCTTGATGGAAAATGATTTATTCCCTAACTCAAATATTTCAAATAGAACTATTTGAACTAAGAGGCTAAATATATTTTTTATTTCTATAAGTATCCAATTCATCTTAAACCCAGTGTATTTAATCAATGAGGAAAAATTAAATATATAAATTAAATAGCAAATGTAAAAGAGGTTCAACCTCAGTCTATTTAAAAATTGTGTAAGTAAAAAAATATCATTGGTATAGGGTATTATTATGATAATCATAGAAGTAAAATTAAGTTTCCAGCAGGAAAACTTATCAACCACAAAAATCAATGAAATTTACCAAAGATTCTAAATACCCAGACCCCGTTCTACAAGATGGTATCGATTAAGCTATTAAGTTAATGGAAAAAGGGCGACTGTATCACTATAACTTTGGTACACAGTTCGATTATAATAGGGCAGATTTTGTTTAACAGTTGGGAAAATTTATGACTACAACATAATTTCCAGAGGGCAAAAAACCAACTTATCAACTAAAGTTACTAATAATAATTTTTTATACCAATACTAATATCAAGACTTAAAAATCCAGTAACCATAGTAATTGAAGTTAATTCAATGACTATTTTATATCATACGATTAAGATACCGACTATTGTTATTATGTAATTAATAATGGAGGCGATCGCTTCTATTGTACCTTTTTTTGATTCCTAAATTAACTAATATCCATTCTCTAATCCATTTTTTTATTGTGCGGAATTAGGAATACTACTAACACCATTAACTCAGATTCCGCACGTCAATTTGTCACATAAGAAAGTACCACAAACATCAGTAAGTTGATCAGTATTTATAGTCTATAAATCATGATAATTTAACTGAGACAAAAGCCAAATTAAATTGAATAAATTAAGCATACATACTTGATGGAGCCAGATAATTAGCTCGGATCATTCCTTACTAACTAATGTACGTCGCCAATCCAACGGCTCCCCTAAATGACTACTGACTACTTGCCCTTGATACTACGCGCGTGAAGTTCCGAATGTAGAATTAAGAAAATTATTTCAGTAATATTCTTTAATGGAGAATGATTTATTCCCTAACTCAAATAGTTATTTTTTAAAGATTTTAACTAACAGGCTAAATAGATTTTTTATTTCTAGAAATATCTAATACCATTTTGATAAATTTTTGTTACAAATAATTAAGTTATTGCTAGTAGTCATTAAGACAGAAGAACAGTTTGTCAGCATTTATTGCAATTTGAGGATGAGTATTTTTAATAGTTTCAATATCATCAAAACCAATTATACCAAATTAAAAAAAGGTAGTTACATCTTAATTTGTCATTTATTGCTACAATTAAAAATTTTATATATCCATCAAATGTCAAAATTAAGTATTTTTTCCTCTTTTTTATCCAGTTTTTCTTTCCCTGTTGCCAGATGAGCTGTTGCCTGTTGCCCGTGTCGAGACTGTAGCAATATTTTATGAAATTGGTATTAGAGCTATTTCTCTATCACTAACAACTATGAAATTTGTACTTCTGGGTTATGACTGAATTAATGTCATTTATCCTAGCAATTCTCCTCTAAATCAAGTTACTAATACTTGTGCATTTTCGACAATCTTTACTTCCCTTTGGAGAATAATTGCCAGATAAGTTCCTATTTCTACTTTTTTCATTAGCACTTGTTCTGCTAAAAATTTATGGGAGGATATATAATCACTAATTACTTAAATTTATTCTGTGTAAAATTTACGAAATACTGCTAATTTTCGTGACTAATTTACTACCTATTTCATAATTTATATCCTTTTGTTTTTTTACTTAAAGGGGTTGAATAGAATAAATGGTTGATCTCAATACTTGTATGACAATTATTAGATGAATTTTTAACCTCGATAAATAGTTTAATCGATTCCATATATATTATTAATTAAGTCAAATACTAAACTGATTTATGATACTCAATCTAATTTAGAGAAGATAAAAAATGACAAACATAACTTATTCTGACTTTGAGAAAATAGAAATAAGGGTGGGAAAAATTATTGGTACAGAAGAATTTCCAGAAGCCAGAAAACCAGCTTACAAACTGTGGATAGATTTTGGTGAATTTGGCATCAAAAAGTCTAGCGCAGGATTAACAAAGCTCTATATTCGTCAAAATTTAGTGGGCAAATTAATTCTAGCAGTTACAAATCTGCCACCACGTCAAGTCGCTAACTTTATGTCTGAGGTCTTGGTTTTAGGTGTGGTGATGGATGATGGAGAAGTTGCTCTGATACACCCAGATCGAGATGTACTACTGGGCCAAAGAATCTTGTAGTATTTTGAGCGCCCTCTGGTTAGAATTCTTCTACCATCCATTCTGAAGCTCTCTCACCTAAGTCTAGAGGAATACTAACTGCCTTACCTAGTCTAGGTCTTTCTTTCGTATTCTCAATATAGTTCTTAACAGTTTCTACACCACCAAAACCATTGATATAGGTGGCTATTGCATCTAGGTGGGCCAAATAATCTACTTCAGTCATCGGAAAAGATACTTGCTCAAGGTACTTCCACATTACCTGCACAAATATTTTGCCTTTTGTCCGCCGTAGTTGAATATCATAAGACTTACCCCACTTATCTAGTAATAGTTGATGTAATTCCTTGCCAGTTATCATATATTTTAGATTTTAGATAAATTATAACTTCTACAGTTTTGAGTTCTAAACACTAAATATAGTGTCGCACTATAGTTTTATTTAGGATTATGTAGTGTTTTTGCGTAAATTTTCAAGTTCAATAGTTAATTTGGGAAAAACTAACTATTAAACAAGTTTCCAAAAGTTAAAAATTATACTACATTCAAATAGCAGTCGAAGGAAAGGGCGCGGACATATCAAAAGCTTAAAACTCAGACAACGCGAAATTTTTCGGTCTTTCGGTCCTTCCTTCTGCTATAAATCTAATTATCTAGTCATAGACCTTGCAATCACAAAATTTACATTTATTAATGAAAAGAACAATAAAAGTTTAAATAATGTAATAATAATCAGGAAATGGTTTTAAGTTGCAATTTGTTTAACAAAATATTGTAAGCTGGGCTGTGGTCGCAGACTAACAGCAATTATTTTTTGTCTGCACATAATTCACCTGTGACAGTAAGCACGATAGAGACGAAAACGCAGCAGTAAATATATTGGTCGCCGGAGGACATACCTCCTCCGGAGCAGCTGCGCTAACGGAGACACAAAATGGACTTGGAGTGAAGCTTAACCCATCCCCTCCCGGGAGGGGAGCAAGAGGGGTGGGTGCAGCACTCCGTTAAGCGTCAACCCTTCGAGGAACTAAGGTTCGGTAATAATCTCCGTATCTTTAGGCCGTAGAGGATGTCAAAAACACCAAACGTAAATTAATAAAAAACACTCAATCTATTCATGGCTCAAGCAGAAGGAACACCAGATGTACCCGATATGGGACGTCGCCAATTTATGAATCTTCTCACCTTTGGCACTGTGACCGGGGTCGCTCTTGGAGCGCTCTATCCAGTAGTTAACTACTTTATTCCTCCATCCAGTGGAGGTACAGGTGGTGGGGTGACAGCCAAAGATGCCCTTGGTAACGATATTATCGTTAGTGACTTTGTGGCCAATCACAATCCTGGAGAAAGAACTTTGGCACAAGGTCTTAAGGGAGACCCTACCTACGTAGTGATTGAAGAAGACCAAACTTTGGCTAACTATGGCTTAAATGCAGTTTGTACTCATTTAGGCTGTGTAGTCCCTTGGAATGGTAGTGAAAATAAATTTATCTGTCCCTGCCATGGCTCTCAGTACAACAGTACAGGTAAAGTAGTTAGGGGGCCAGCACCTTTGTCTTTGGCATTAGTCCACGCCAATGTTAGTGATGATAAACTGGTCTTCACCCAATGGGAAGAAACAGACTTCCGCACCGGAGAAAACCCTTGGTGGACTTAAAGAAGCGGTCAGCACTCAGCACTCAGCAATCATTAGGATCGTTTTTTTTGACCTTGATCAGGGGGATTTTAACCCCTACTCAATCATCCAGCGTAATAGTTCTGGGGATTTTTAAACCCTAGCTCTAAAAGCTGATAGCTGTTTGCGGAGCATTCCGGTACGGAAATGCTAAAAGCTGATAGTTCAGAGATTTTTGATTTGTAAGCAATCAGTAAATCCAAAAAATTTGTAGAAGTTTTTGATTTTGAGAGAAGACAGAACAACTGATGTCAAAAATAGACCGATCGGCAATTTGGGGTAGTATGACTAAGGCCTTCGCCAAGATGATGGTAGTAGCGATCGCAACTATAGCTCTATTCCTAACCAATGATATAGTCCATCCCCAGGCTGCAAATGCCTATCCATTCTGGGCACAGGAAACTGCTCCAGCAACTCCTAGAGAAGCTACAGGCAGAATTGTTTGTGCTAATTGTCACCTTGGTGCTAAACCTACGGAAATAGAAGTACCTCAGTCTGTACTACCAGATACAGTATTTAAGGCTGTTGTAAATGTTCCTTATGATACTGAGGTTCAACAAGTCTTGGGTGATGGTAGTAAAGGTGGCTTAAATGTAGGTGCTGTATTGATGTTGCCTGAAGGCTTCAAAATTGCACCTGAAGATAGAATACCTGAAGAATGGGAAGAAGAAGTTTCTGGTCTTTACTTCCAACCCTATTCTGAAGACCAAGAAAACGTTATTTTAGTTGGGCCAATGCCAGGAGAGGAATATCAAGAGATTGTTTTCCCTGTTTTATCTCCAGATCCTGCTACTGATAAATCTATCCACTTTGGTAAGTATGCTATTCATGTAGGTGGAAACCGAGGTCGTGGCCAGGTTTATCCTGCTGGTAATAAGAGCAATAATACTGTTTACAATATCTCTGCTAGTGGTAAGATTACTGATATTACTTTTGAAGAGTATGTAGGTAATAATATTACTATTGTAACTACTGACGGTGAGACTGTTGTGGATACAGTGCCTCCAGGTCCAGAACTTTTAGTTGCTGTAGGAGATACTGTTGAAGCGGGTCAAGTTATTACAAATGACCCTAATGTCGGTGGTTTTGGTCAAACAGATATTGAAATTGTGCTGCAAGATGCAAATCGAGTTAAATGGTTGATGGCATTCTTTGCTCTGGTCATGCTAGCTCAGATTATGTTAGTTCTCAAGAAGAAACAAGTGGAGAAAGTTCAAGCTGCTGAAATGAATTTTTAGGTAGACTGAATTATTTCGCTTAAAAATTTACTGATGGGGAGTAAAGCATTAGGAGTGAGGGATAAACTTTATTTCTATGTCTTTGCTCCTTATCATATTTTATAGAAGCTATTTGGTATCTTTGCAAAGGTAGGGATTTTTGGCAAAGAAGTCAGAACTCAGGAGTCAGGATATCGATATTTTAGGGTTTGCTGAAAAAGTATTTTGGTAAGGGGAGGAGTCAGGAGGACTGAGTCAGTCCTCAGAATAAATGGGAATTATAGAGAAGGTAGTTGGATGTTTTGTCCCTTGATTTTTCTGCCCAACTCTTGCCCAAAATGCTCATATACATAAGTTTGAGGCACCGAGAACCAGGAACTTTTTTCTGTCCTAAAAATAGCTAAAGTCTTTATCTCTCAATGTTTTGATATTTAATCAGCAAGCCCTATTTAAGTACATCAATAGACATCTCCAATAATAAAAAATCCAATTGATTATAATATTAGAGACATTAATTATTTCGGCATGAATGGCTTAAACACCTGTTTTTAGGTTGGAAATTCTCTTTTTTTGTCAAAAAGACATCTCCTGCCAAGTCTTTTAATCACACTTATTATATCAAATCCGAATGATTAGTTATCGTATCGCGCTCGGAGTCAGGAGTCAGGAGTTAGGAGTTAGGAAGATTGAAGAAGGAGACAGGAGACAGGAGACAGGAGACAGGAGGAAAATTACATGGGGATTCTAACCCCAAGTAATTTTGAACACCGTGTAGACGGTGGGGTATTAAACCCACAAAGAAAATGATAAAAGATATGAATTTTTACCGAAAAATTGGGTTTAAAGCCTCGCCCATAAGCGGGCGACTTTCTATAATTGTGCTATAATGAAATTGGTTATGTACCCGCCTTGTCTCATAAATACTGTAGAAAAGAAGATGTTTGTTGAAACTCCTTCAGTTGAGAGCTGAACTTGGGAAGCTTTCAGGTCAATGAGCAGCTAAAAACAGAAGGCACAGATAAACCCTATAAGAATTATTGATAAGTCGCGGGAGGGCATTCCTAGACTCTAAACGGACGCGGAGGCAAGTGTAAGACTAGCACCAAGGTAGCGGCAGCCTGTGTTAGCGGAGCTTTGCGTCAGCAAAACGTCAACCCACCGAGGAGCTACGGCTCGGCAGGAATCCCCGTGCCTTTAGGCCGGGGAGGATGTCAAATTCGTATTCAATAGAACATCTGTATTAAAATGAATTAATTATGCGATTATATAGTAATCGCATTTTATATTATTCATAACATTCTTTTTTTAAATAGTATAAAAACCCCAGCCAATGTCAGAGACGATCGGGCCTATAATGAAATATTAAAAATGAATATCGATTATTTCAAATCCAAGTAAAATGATCGATTTTCAATACCTGAGCGCGTAATGCTATACATAATACGTAGTTAATTCTCTTCATTTTTCCTGCAATACCTGCAATACCGATTAATAATGCGTTACCAATGCCAATGTAATACATAATGATTATTATGTATTACCATATTTTCTCAGGTTATTGATAATTGAAAATAGTATACTCACGACTTTAACCTTGCCAAATAAAAAATTAATAGTAAAATAACTCAATAAGTTATTATCTATTGACAAACTTTACTAAGTAGTTAGTGCCGATAAACTATAAATTTAATCCTTACTAACAGAGTAAATCCCCTTAATAATCAAGGGGTATGAGTAAAAACTGAATGAAAAAAACTCTTAATAAATTTGTAAAATATAGTCCTAGCATTCTCAGTATCACCCTACTAATGGCTAATACTGCCCAGGCACTGCCTACTCCACCAGAGAATCAGACATCACCCAAAAATTCTATTGGGGTATCCGACCTAGAATCAAAAAAACCTACTCAGACATCACCCAAAAATTCTATTGGGGTATCCGACCTAGAATCAGAGACCTCTATTGAAGGGATAACTTCAGGAATTAAAGGGGCATCAGACTTAGAAGCAGTAGACCCAATGGGCCAAGTTACATCTGTGTCCCAGTTATCAGATGTCCAACCCACAGATTGGGCTTTTCAAGCTTTACAATCATTAGTAGAACGTTATGGTTGTATCGCAGGTTATCCAGATGGCACATTCAAAGGCAACCGTGCCATGACTCGTTATGAATTTGCAGCAGGTTTAAACGCTTGTTTAGACAGAATTACGGAATTAGTCGCAGCAGCAACTGCAGACTTAGTAACTCGCGACGACTTAGCTGTGTTACAAAGGTTGCAAGAAGAATTTGCCGTAGAATTAGCAGAATTGCGCGGTCGTGTAGATGCTTTAGAAGCACGCAGCGCAGAATTGGAGGCCAATCAATTTTCCACCACAACCAAACTAGATGGTGAAGTACTATTCTGGGTAACTGATACTTATGGAGAAAGAGCCCAAGCCCGTGGAGAATCCTCAGCTAATGACAAAACTGAAACCACCTTTTCTTATCGAGTACGTCTGAATTTCGAGACGAGCTTTACTGGAGAAGATTTACTATTTACCCGTCTGCAAGCCACGGATATTCCAGACCTTAGCGGAGAAAACCTCACTAATACCTTAATGACTCTTGCAGGTATTGATGAAGGTGATGGTGATGATACAGTCATCATTGACCTATTCTTCTACAGTTTCCCTGTAGGCGATAAGGCTCAAGTTTTAGTTGGTCCTACTGGAGTAGACCTTGACGACGTTTCCACAGTTTTATCACCTATTCAAGATGAAGGCGATGGCACTATCTCCCGCTTTGGTAGACGTAACCCCACCAGTTTCCGAGGCCCTGCTGGTGCTGGTATTGGCATTCAATACGCATTTAATGATACCTTTTTACTCGAAGTTGGTTACTTAGCTGCGGAGCCTAGCGACCCCAATGAAGGTGCTGGTTTGTTTAATGGTGATTATAGTGCTTTGGGTCAACTTATTATTGAGCCTAACCCAAACTTGTCTTTTGGTCTGGGTTATGTTCGCAAGTATTGGGGTAAAGATTCTGTTGATGTGAGTGCAGCTACAGGTAGTTTCAAGGCTCAAGATCCTTTTGATGGTACTCCTACTACTGCTGATAATGTGGGGTTTCAGGCTAACTGGAGGGTAAATGACAAGATTGAAGTGGGCGGTTGGTTTGGAACCACCTGGGCTCGTCCGGAAAATGATAACGGTGATGATGACGATGTTACTATCATTAATGGAATGCTCATAGTTGCTTTTCCAGATTTGTTTAAGGAAGGTAACATGGGCGGTATTATGGTAGGGGTTCCTCCTATTGTTACTGATGGCGGTGATGATGATTCACTCAAGGATGACGATACTTCTATACATATAGAAGCAATTTATCGCTTCCAACTTAATGATAATATCTCTGTTACTCCTGGTTTATTTGTGATTACTAATCCGAATCACGATGATTTTAATGATACTATTTGGGTGACAACATTACGGACTACTTTTAGATTCTAACTAATATAGCAATCCTAAATGATTTGTCAAAAATCTCAGGATAGATAAAAATTCTGAAACTTTTCCCCTTATTCCCAGTTAAGGTGTTCCCTAAATTCCAAGATATTGTTACCCGCAACTGATATCATGGTTAGAGTCGAAGAGATGATCACTAATCTCAACTCTCCTTCAAAACCGGACGTGAGACTTTCACCTCATCCGGCTCCTCTATTGTTTGATCAGATTATGTCCTGACTAGCTTCCTTCCTTTTTATTAAATCGAAAGGGGTTTTGGTTTCGTGGCAATGTTTATGGACTAATTGGAGATGAGACAAGTCGTTGGAACCACCATTACACCTTGCCTGTATATGGTCTATCTCCATCATATCTGATATGAGAAATGGTCTATTGCAAATTTTACAGAGTCCTTTTTGCCTTTTCAGTAAGATTTTCTTTTTGTTTGTGAGGTTAGAGTATTTGGCTAGTCTTTGTCCCCAGTATGTTACATCTCCATCGTATGGACTTCTTTCTCCCTGAACTTTAACGTGTCTAACTATCTTGGTTTCAGTGTGCAGTATTAAGTTTCCAAATTTCCACTTTCTGTTACCATCATTCTCAAAGAAATTTTTTACTATTTCTTTGGTTCCTGTGTGTTGACACTTGGAGTGTAACATCCTCATAATACGTTTGTGTATCATGTGGTCTAGTTTTGAGAATGTCTCTGTGCTTACTACTCCTCTGTAGTAGTTGCACCATCCCCTGATGATTGGATTTAGTTGTTTGACTAATCCTTCTTGTGGGGCATTTTTTAGCTTGCCTATTTTTTCCGATATTTTCCTGTAGTGGGATTGTATTGCTTTCTTGCTTGGTTTAATTAATGTTTTGGTTCCGTTTTTATTGGCTCTGTATTTTCCGGTTTTGTATGTCCGGACGTTAAATCCAAGAAAATCGAATCCTTCGCTCATAGTAGTCCATTTAGTCTTTTCTTTGTTTATCTCTAATCCTATTGGTTTTAGAGCTTCTACTACGGATTTTTCTATTTGGTCTTTGAGCCTAATTTTTCCACTTGTTGCGGGAGATATTTTTCTGATTAACACAAAATCATCTGCATATCGGATATAGGAAAAGTTGATATATCTTCCCTTATTGTTTTCTACCAATATATCCATCTTTTTATCAAAATGGTCTAGTGCGATGTTTGCTAGTAAAGGACTTATTACACCTCCCTGTGGTGTTCCTTCGTATGTATCTAATGATACGTTGAAGGATATTTGCACTCCTGATTCTAACCAAGCTTTTATTTGTCTTCTCATAGATGGAAAAGTGTTCATATAATCCATGAGAAATTTGTGATTAATGTTGTCGAAACATCCCTTGATGTCCGCATCCATTATGTGGCAGTGTTCTGTTCTGGTGGATGTATTTATAAATATATCCGATATGGCATCGTGACATGACCTACCTGGTCTAAATCCGTATGACTTTCCAGAGAATTTTGCCTCCCACTCAGGTTCTAATACCAGTTTTGCTAGTGCTTGTTTTGCTCTATCCTCTATTGTTGGTATTCCCAGCTTTCTGGTTTTCCCATTGGTCTTAGGTATTTCTACCCTTCTTACTTTCTTCGCTTTTCCGTTTATTCTTATTTTCTTGGCTAGTTCCAATCTTTCTTTGGGACTTAGTGATTTTAATCCATCTATCCCTGGTGTCTTTTTACCAGTATTGTCTTGAGTGACTTTCCTGGTAGCCATAAGTCTAAACCTGAAGCTTTTGAGGCATAAGTGCTGTAACTTTCGCATTGACCGATAATCACCACTTTTGCTAGCTAAGTATATTTTGTTTTGCATCTTATCAATATACTGATTGACTAAATTCCAATCAATTTTTGACCATCCATGTTTATGAGGCATTTGAAATGTTCCTCTCACTACTTACTAAACAATAGTTTGTAATTCGGCTTATCCTGGACATTACATCCAGGCATTTGCTTGTTACAAAATCCTCTCCCAATATAGTCTTGTGCTGAATACTACTAGGTTTATCGACCTTGGCAACCTAGAGACTATATTGGGTTTATTCGTTCCCATACACAATTGGTTTGGTGACTTTAGGTTCTCTCACTACTCAGGGACACTTTGTGGAATGTTGTAGGTGTACACGCGATTTTACCCTACCCTTGTCCTTGCTTTTTAGCTTGGTCTGTTAGTTGGCTAGACCATTCGACGTAACTGAGTTTTTTAAGATTCACATATTGTTGACCATATCACCTTGCTTGCGGAGTTCTTTTAGCTCGGAAACCCAACTGAATCCTGATCCGCTTTCATTCCCGCTTTACATTATTTGATGTTCGGTCTCTTAATGTAGGGAAAGTGCTTTCAATCCAACATCTAGACGATAGGACTTGATATGATCTCACCTATATTATGTATGAGTTAATTCCTTTTTTAAGGAATCGCCTAATCCCTTGGATTTCTATCCATTTCTTAGGCAACGAATCGCACTCCGGTAGTATCCTTAGTGTGTAAAATTACGTCACAATTGGAAGAAACCCTTCTTCCTTCTAACTTATGTTCTCTATCTCCCTTTCATCAAAGTCTAAGTATATAATCGGACATGATATGAAATAGGATTGCTATAGTAGATTCTTAAATTTTCAGATCATAAAATTACTGGAGTTTAGACTAAGACAAAATTTTCCAAGATTGTTTTGGGTGAAAAAAGAAGGTAAATTAACCAAAAATTGAGTCTAAGTTTTCAGATTTTTGGCTTTTTTTGTGGGACTTTTTCGTTTTTTTACTACAGGATAACGGGTTCTTTTACTTCTGACTTTACCTGTTTTCCAACCAGTGGATTTTCCACGGGGTTTGGCAGTTTTAGCAGGGGGTCTAATCTTGACTAAAAGTCCGAACATTGATTGTGCGACCCTTCCAGGGCTTAAGTTTTTTTGAGGCTTAAGCTCACGGAAGATAAGGATTCATAAGTAGAAGGCCATTGTCTTTGAAATCAAGGTGAAAGGGAAAATCAGCCAATTCATTGGCTGTTAAGCGTGGTTAAAACTGCATGGATTAAATCATAAGTGGAATCCTGAGCAAACCCAAGTAAATTGTAGGTATCAGTCCTAAATTTTTGCAGTCTATTTATGTTAGTATTCATCAGGGAGAGTTATGTTTCTATTTAATTGCTTTTCAATTTTATCCCTTTTTCTGAAATTTGATTTATTAATATTTGTCAACCATCAACTTTGCTGGTATTCAGTAGCGATCGCACATGAGATTATACTAGACTGTACGGTGTTATTTTTGGGTACAGCGCTGCTCCCTCAGGTATTTACAACTTCCAGCTCAAAGTGCAGTAAGCGAAAAGGTTTACAAAAAATAATGTGTAAATCTGCCAGAATGCACTGCTATAGTTAGTCTAAACTCTAGAAGATAGCCATTATATGATCAAGGAAGATGATGATCGCTATGGCAATAAAATGACTGAAGCTACCAAATAAATTCCTCCCAGAAAGTTTACTGAACCCTTGTCATACCTTGTGGCGATCGCTCGATACTGTTTGAGTTTGGCGAAAAAATTTTTGATCTGATGAGGTGCTTTGTATAAGACTCGATCATAATTACGGAGTTCTTTTAGATTTTTTTTCGGTGGAATCACTACTTCTATTCCTCTCTCAGTCAAAGGCTTTATCACCCGCTAAACCGCGTAGGGGATGTCAAACAAAGGCTCCAAGAGATTATTTTTGAGCTATGTACTGAGCACAACTGGAGGTTGATAGCACTAGAAATTATGCCAGACCATGTTCATCTCTTCCTAGAAGTCGATCCTAACTTTTGCACTATCAGTAATTATCAAGCGCGTCAAAGGTAGAGCTTCGCATCACTTGAGAAAAGAATTTCCTAGACTGCTGAAATTACCTACCCTCTGGACACCAAGCTTTTTCTGTGCAACTACTAGCAATGCTTCGACAGAGACTGTTAGGAGGTACATTGAAAACCAAACCGGAAAGTAACGCCACTTTATTACCCGCGAGTCGTTATTAAATCAGGGGATAAATCTTCCGGGAACTTTACTCCCATCGTTTTTTATGTTTGACGAGTTGCAAAATCATCTATTAACGCTGTTTTCAACTTACCTTTTTTATTTGCCTGCCAAAGTTTACCACTACTGACATCCAAACAAGTCAACCAACCGTCATCATAAACTCTGGTGTCAATACAAATAGTGTTACCGACATTAAGAGGTTTACCACTTTTTTGACTTGTGTGACCACAAACCATTGTTTTTCCTGAAAAGTGAGGCATGGGGTTATCAAGTTTTTCCCAAAAAAGCTTGTACTCTGACTGCTCATTCAGAGATAGATCGGGAGCAGCATTCGCATGAACAAAAAAATGTTCGTCTGACTCCCACCAGTCTACACAGATATTCTCAAGGAAATACCAATGTTCGTCTGGAATACGTTTTAGTTGAGATTTACCAGATTTTGAATAAGAAGCTAAAGTCTCCTTTCCACCAGAATTATGCCAGCGAACTTCATATTGCGAACAATCACGAGACCTCATCATCATTAATTCATGGTTGCCACGTAAGGCTACAAGTTGCCCAGTTTCATAAAGTGCAATTAATCGATTAATCACTCCTTGAGAATCTGGACCTTTATCTACATAGTCACCAAGAGTAATAATAACATCCTCTAATCGTGGCTTAACTGCTGCAATCAATGTATCAAATGCTCTGGAATGACCGTGAATATCTCCGATGGCTAGAATACGCATATATATTTTTGTTACTTTTTTCGGCCTTGGTGATTTGAGGTATGAAATAAATAATTTAGTAATTTAGGTAAATTAAGAGTCATTCTTTAGAATGGCAAAATTAGATGTTCTCTTTACTTAATTTCAGGAAAAGCACTTTTCTTTCTCCTGACTCAATCCTCCTAAGTAATTAAAATTAATATCATACACGCCCTTCAGCAACGCTCTTTTTTCTTTCACTCATGTACTACTACAGCTGTCCCCACTGATGCCCAGTTAAATAACCATTTGGCGTGATTGACTGCTACATTCGTACAACCGTGACTAACTGGGGTACCAAACATATTATGCCAGTAAGCACCATGAATAGCCATTCCCCCATCATAATACATAGTATAAGGAACATCGGGCACGTCATAATCTGCTCCGGTCATTCTGGCAGTGCGATATTTTGTTTGTACTCTGAAAGTACCTAAGCGAGTAGGAGTTGATGATTTACCTGTGGAAACTACGACTGCATAAACTACTTTATTTCCTTCCCAGGCAATTAATCTTTGGGTTGATAAGTCAATTGAAATCCAACGTTCCGCTGATTGTTGTAATTCTAACATTCTCGTGGCAATTAGATTTTCCCATCCACTAGCTTTGGTTGGTATTGACCAGGATAAAAAAGTTGTAATAGTTAGTGCTGTAGCAGCACATATTTTACCAACTTGATACCATTTTTTAGAACTAACTAAGTTTTTCATGTTTTATACCTAATCAAAACACAATAATGGTGTAATTTAGAAGTAGATTATTTTGATTAATTTTCAGATTCAATTGTTTGCTGAAAGTTCTCTAACTAGAGCCTGAGTTTGTCTCGCGATCGCTTCCCAATTTTGAGCAATTATTAAATCTTTGGGAAATAATTTCCCTGATAAACCTACAGCAATTGCACCTGCTTTGATAAATTCTTTAGCATTTCCTAAGGTTACTCCACCAGTAGGAATTAGAGGAATTTCTCCTAAAGGTCCTTGCAAACTTGTGATATAAGTTGCGCCTCCTACTGCTGAGATAGGATATATTTTAACACAGCTAGCTCCTGCTTGCCAAGCAGTTAATATTTCTGTGGGAGAAAGAGCGCCGGGAATAATCGGAACTGCTGCTATTTTTGCTGTTTGAATCATAGCAGGGTTAGTATGTGGCGTAAAGATAAATTGGCAACCAATTTTTAGTGCTTTTTGTAACTCTTCTATGGTTAATAATGTGCCTGTGCCAATTATACAAGTGGGTAATTCAGAGCGGAGTAAAGTAATTAATTCTGATGCTTTATGACTGTTCCAAGTGATTTCTATTATGCGTATACCACCACCAGCAACTGCTTTTGCCATTTTCATACCTATCTCGATTTCTGAGGCACGAAGAACGGCAATTATTCGATTTTGTTCTAATATTTTTAACCAGTTTTCTTGATTCATATTTTTGTGGAAGGAAGAAGGAATAAAGGAAAATATGTTTTTTATAAGTTTGACTTTAATTATTGTAATATATAGCAGTTTCCTACTCTCTGGAAGTAGATATATTGATGGTGTGAGGGAGTAGGTAAGATGGGGAGGCCGGAGATAGAACAAGCAAAAAATATTTACCCGGTCAGTTGTAACACATAAATAAGTGAAGATGCTGTCTATTAATATTTTAATTCTTGCTATTCCATAACTTCAATCAAAGTAAAATGATCAAGCAATATATTTACTCTTTAATAATTCTATAAATATAGATGATTTCCAGAATAATTAGGGCTTGCTGATTAAATCTAAAAGCATTGACATATAAAGACTAAAGATTTTTTGGAGTCGAAAAAAGTGCAAATTTTTCACCTCTTTATGCTCATGCATGGAGCGTATTTTAGGCGCATAGTTGGGCAGAAAAATCATTCTTACAAAACGCCCGCTCCTACCTCCTATAAATTCCAATTTCTCCTGTCTCCTGTCTCCTGTCTCCTGTCTCCTGTCTCCTGTCTCCTGTCTCCTGTCTCCTGTCTCCTGTCTCCTGTCTCCTGTCTCCTGTCTCCTGTCTCCTGTCTCCTGTCTCCTGTCTCCTGT
>NZ_JAAHGM010000092.1:0-21310 GCF_010692625.1 Okeania sp. SIO2C2 | reverse complement strand
CAGGAGTCGTATGGGAATGGCTTCAATACCACTTTTTAGGTTGGAAATCATCTTTTTTGTCAAAGGGATGTCTCCTGAAAATTATTTTTATCCCTCTTACTATTCGTAACATTCTTTTTTCAAAATGCTATAAAACCTTCTCCTGGTATGGCATAAACCCAGTTCAACGTTAGCGAAGCTTTGGATAATTAGTTGTAGTTGCCAGCAATAAGGAACTTTTTCAGCCAGAATTAATTGCAACTAGATTTATACTTGAGCCAGAATTAACTGCAACTGAGCCAGCAATAAATTTTTTGAGCCAGAATTAACTGCTTTAACTTTTAACTTTTGACTTCTGACTTGCGCGTAGCGCTATATTAGGCCCCTTTTTACGGTATTATAGAAAGAATGACCACAATTATTTACTCGAAATTATTAAGATATGACAGTATCTGCCCCTACTCGTACCGTTCGGATCGGTTCCCGCAAAAGTCAACTCGCTTTAGTTCAAACTTATTGGGTACAAGAAGAACTCCAGAAAAATTTCCCAAATATTACATTTGAAGTCCACACCATGTCTACTCAGGGGGACAAAATTCTGGATGTGGCCTTAGCAAAAATTGGGGACAAAGGACTTTTTACCAAGGAACTAGAGTTGGGAATGCTGCAAAACGAAACTGACTTAGCAGTTCATTCTCTCAAAGACTTACCTACAAATCTTCCAGAAGGTCTAGTTTTAGGTTGTGTTACCGAACGGGAAAACCCAGCAGATGCTCTAGTCGTCCATGAAAAGTTTAAAGATAAACAACTTGAAGCTTTGCCAGAAGGTGCTGTTATTGGTACATCTTCCTTGAGACGTTTGGCACAACTCCGCCACCATTACCCCCATTTTGAATTTAAGGATGTTCGTGGTAATCTCAATACTAGATTAGCAAAATTAGATGCTGGAGAGTATGATGCCCTAATTTTAGCTTTTGCTGGTTTGCATAGATTGGGTATGGGCGATCGCATTCATCAGGTTATACCGCCAGAAGTTTCTCTTCATGCAGTTGGGCAAGGTGCTTTAGGAATAGAATGTCGTGACGGAGATCATGATATTCTTGATATATTGAAGAGTCTGGAACATACTTCCACGGCTCAAAGATGTTATGCCGAACGTGCTTTTTTGAGAGAGTTGGAAGGTGGGTGTCAAGTTCCGATTGGTGTCAATACTAAAATAGAAGAGGAACAACTGACTTTAACTGGCATTGTTGCTAGTTTAGATGGTCAGAAATTAGTTAAGGATATTGTTACTGGTGCTGCCTCTGATGCAGAACAAATAGGTATTGAATTAGCTCAAAAATTGAGAAAACAAGGTGCCCAAGAAATCTTAGATAAAATTTTGGCAGAAATTGACCGTAGTTAGTTTTGATATACTCCCGACGTTGCGCTTACGCGACAACGCGGGATTCTTCAGTCTTAAATGTTTTGTTGATGACGTGATCATGTAGCCCAACAAAAGTTATCTGGCCACAGTATAACATAGTTTTACGGCACTGGTCAAATTTACTAACTAAATACAGACATATCATAGTTATTAAAAACTATATATAGCGTACTTGCGTAAGTTCTGATATATGAACCGTGGCAGCATAATATATTTAAAATTTGTCATGGCGGGTTTTATATCATGTCCATTGGTATTGTTTGTGTAAACCCAAGAGTGAATATCTACAGGAAATTTAGGTTTTTTTCTTGCTCAATAGTCTTCCTCCCTCTTTTCTCTTCCCTCTTCCTTCTTCCTTAGCTTCGCTATACAATACTGATGCTACCGGACATGATATTAAATATAAATAGCTAGGTATAACAATTTTTGCCCAACCTTGAAACCCGCCCCGACACTTTTTCATATTTGTAGAATTACTCGTGCCAAGTTGAAATAAATCAAAACACCGAGAACATCTACAGCAGTAGTAATAAACGGTGCTGACATTAAGGCGGGGTCTAACCCAAATGAACGAAACAGGAATGGCAAAGACGAACCAGCAACAGAAGCCAAAATTGAGATTGCCAGCAAACTTACACCCACTGTCACTGACACTTCTAAATTACCATTGACAATAAACAGGAAAGCCCAAACTGTTGCTAACAAACCGAGAACACTCCCAAGTATTGCGCCAGCAGCAGCTTCACGCAGAATCACTTTAAATGGCCCTATTTTCCAAATTTCATCGGTATTCATACCTCTAATCACAACAGTGGAAGATTGCGCTCCCACATTCCCTCCAGTACCAGTCAACAATGGAATAAATGCTGCTAAGGCAACTACTTTTTTCAGAATATCTTCTTGTGCTGTAATAATTCCACCTGTCACACTATTTGTCAGCAGTAACACAAATAACCAGACCACTCTTCTGCGAGCAGCAGTAAATAGATTTACCTGGAAATAGTTATCACCTTCAGACTGTACGCCACCTAGAGCATAAATATCTTCGGTAGTTTCCTGTTCCAAAATATCGAGAACATCATCAATGGTAATGATACCCACGAGTCGTTGTTCGCTATCTACTACTGGTATTGCCAAAAAGTCGTAACGCTGAATAATACGAGCAACTTCTTCTTGGTCAGTACCAGTTTGCACACAGACAAAATCACGGCTCATAATTTCGCTGATGGTTTGGTTGAGTTGAGAAGTGACTAAATCTCGCAATGACAGAATACCTGTGAGATGACGGTTAGTGTCAGTCACATATAGAGAATAAACTGTTTCAGTAACGTGAGCTAATGAGCGAATACGTTCTAAACTTTGAGAAACTGTATATTCTTCTTTGAGGGAGATGTATTCCGGAGTCATTATCCGTCCTGCTGTTCCAGAGTTGTAACCCAGAAGCTGCGCTGTAGCTTGGCGTTCGGCAGGGCTAAGTTGACCTAATAAACGTCTGACAACGGTTGCGGGCAATTCTTCAAATAGTTTAGCACGGTCATCAGGTGACATTTGATCAACGATATCTATAACTTCTTGGCGTTTGAACTTTTCGCACAGAGACTGTTGTACGCTGGAGTCTAGTTGTTCATAAACTTCGATTGCTTCACGTTTAGAAAGCAAGCGAAATGCGATGACTTGCATTGTTTCTGGTAAACCTTCGATCGCTTCGGCAATATCAGCTGGTTGTACAGGAACTAACATCGCTTTAGCTCCAGATAAGTTATCTTGTTCTAACAGAGCTTGAAGTTGTGATCGAACTAACTCCCGTAATTCTTGACGAGAAATAGTAGCTATGGAAGGGGATGAATAGTTATTATCTTCAGTCAAAGCTAACCCTCCTAATATATAGATTGCTGAATCTAGTTTAGAGGCTAAATGAACTTTTTGCTCGTTACCAGGTAATCATATTATGTCCGGTAGCATCAGTATTGTATAGCAAAGGTAAGGAAGAAGGAAGAAGGAAGAGGCAGGATGGCTTAATTTCTTCTTCCTGTTTTTTTATAGAACCCATTTGGTATCTATGCACGCGGTATGTGCTTTTAGCTACTGGAGTTAGGAAGACCGAGTCAGAAGTTAGGAGATTCAGTTAGAGAAGAGGGGAAAAAGGTAGAAAAATGGGTAGTCCTGGTCGCGTAATGGTATACAAGAACAAGGAATGCCTGGCATGGGGGCAAGATGCTCCCACTGTTCTGGTAACAAAAATAATGACAATGCACGACCCATGAAAATGCACAACTACCGAAAAATTCTCCCATCTCCCCTACTCCCCTACTCCCTATCTTTAACTATAACTATATAAATAGATAGCGATTAAATGGGTTCTATAACCCACTACATTTATCAGCAGCAGAAATAGTCACGCCTATAAATGGAGATGTTGCTCCTGCTAATTTGGTTAAAATATCTGTAATTTGACTAATGGAAAGTTTAACGCGAATATATTCATTGACTGTTTTTTCCCACTCTGAATCATTGGCGGGTAAAATCATGCTGTATGAAATACAGGTAAGTGGTCGATTTGGTTCTATTGAATATTGAGTTTCCTTTAATCCTTTCCGGAAAGCTTCTCCTACTAATAAAATACCATCACTAGCAAAAGCATCAATAGTACCTGCAACAGCATCTTTCACAGCAGTTTCTCTTCCCGACGCTCGTTGATAAACCTTTTGGTCTGCTAGTTGGTATCGACTATTCAATGAATTCTTTTGTCAGAGAATCATTGAGAACTCCAATTAAAATTCCTTCCATAAATCCATCAGGATTAACTGTTAGTCTTCTGTCTGGCTTCATCATTAAATATTTACCAGTGGTGAAGAAACGTTTGGAATAAATGACTCCTGTTGGTGGATTTTTTCTAATAGTATTAGGACCACATTCTACATTCTAGATGAACTCGCTTATTAGCTACGCTGCGGTGACGACCTTTTTCTGATTCTTCATCAAGAAGAGTTTCTAATTTTTCTATACTAATATTTATGTTTAATTTTTCTTCTAAATTTTTTTTAAACCCATTCATTAATTCTATGTAAATTCCTTCCCAGTTACTACTATAAACATAACCAAAAGGAGCCGCATCTTTTCTCATTCCGACTTTCAGTACACCAGTTTGTTTAATTTCTTGTAATACTTCTTGCGACTGAGCAACCCCAGGATTAATTAAAGAAAATATAATACTAAATATGATAATAATTAGTTTGTTATTCATATTTTACCTCACATTAAAATCATTAATATCTTTCTCGATCTAAATATTGTACAGTTTGATCACAGATTATGAGATATTCAATAATTATACAAGGAAAGTAATAAATGTCAAGTTATTTATAAATAATCACGAAGGTGGAAGAATAAACAAGTAATATCAAGTTTAATTGCTATTAATCAACAATTAATATTATTATCAATAGATCGAAAAAATCACAATGGATAAATAACAGTTATTTATCAGCTATAAAATTAATAATTATAATTGAAAACTTTAACAATCGCTCATCTATATATGCCAGAAATTAGCAGTTGGTAGTCCATGGCTTAGTTTCTCAATAAAAAACTAGATAATAAGAATTTTGAACATCAGGTTTCAGACATTTTTTGAATAGTTATTGTTTGAAAAAAATCAGTACCAATACTCAGATAATAGGCTAGTTTATGTTCCTCGTAAAGGTTAATATTATGTAAATAGATAATCAGAAAAATAATATCTCTCACCTCAGAGATATTTTCTTACTCAAGACTTCAAATAATTTCCGATTGATGAGATTTTATCTTGCCGAATAATATCAAATCCGGTTGAATACTTATTATATAGTTGGCAGAGATAAAGAGTGTGGGGAGGTGGGGAGGTGGGGAGGTTGAAGTATGGATAGAACTATAAATATATACTGTATAACCGGATTCTATATAATGAAGGTTTAAAGTCGGTTTTTTAAAGAAGAAAAAAATACTAAATACTTGGTGATCGCCTGACAACAGAGGAGTCTGGTGCTGGTGTTGTCTTTCAGTTAAATCTTGGTATTCAGGGAGTACCAGAATTTATGTCTAATATCAAATCCGCTCGGGTTCGGTCTAAAAAAATGTTTCATAACAGCGCCATTGCCAAATCTTTTTTTATCTTCACATCTCTCCACACTATGAATCTAATTACACCAATGCTACCGGATTTGATATAAGGTGCAGAAGGTGCAGGTTGAAAGATGAGTTTGGGGCAAGCAGTCCCCACACTCTTACATCAGTCATATTTTAATAACCGGAGTCTTGCGGTAAATTCGGTTGTTGTGATGCTTGCACTGCTAACTTATCACATCGCTCATTTTCTATATTGCCAGAGTGACCGCGCACCCAAAAAAATTCCACTTGATGTTGGTTACATAAATCTAATAATTTTTCCCATAGATCGGGATTCATTGCTTTATCTTTTTTATTCCGTTTCCAATCATTAGCTCGCCAGCGTTTTGCCCAACCTTTAGTAATGGCATCAACTATATATTTAGAGTCAGTATAAAGAGTAACATCACAGGCAGATTCTAGGGTTTGAAGTCCTAGTATTGCTGCCATTAATTCCATGCGGTTATTAGTAGTTAACTTATAACCACCAGATAGTTCTTGGCGCTGTTTATCAGTAATAATAACTATACCATACCCACCAGGACCAGGATTGCCACTACAAGCACCATCAGTATAGATAGTAACTTCTGGGATTTTTTCTGTCATTTTGATTCCTTTTTACCAAGTAATTTCTTATAGATAATCATAGAGTGGAATGGTAGTCATGCACAGTAATAAGTAATATAAGTGTGACTAAAATACAAGTACAGGAAATGTCTCTTTGACAAAGCGGTCGTTAGCGCAGCTTCCCGTAGGGTGGGATGGCTAGGAAACCTGCGCCATATCCAATCGACCAAGAGAGCGGTGCGACCCCGCGACGACACCAGTAGTACCTGGTAGCGCACCAAGAGAAAAAGATAATTTATGACCTAAAAATTGGTATTGAAGCAATTCATTCTGACTCGGTCCTCCTGACTTCCCCTCCTGGGTCCCCTCCTGGGAGGGGTTAGGGGTGGGTTGACTCCTAAAAAATACCCTAGCTATTTGTAGCAAACATTTATCAATTTGCTATAATAGGTTTAAATTTTACTGGAAAAATTTGAATAATTTCCCACCAACTTTTTTTAATTTTGTGAAAAAGTTGCCAAGGTTATTGAATATTGAAAATGATTGGGTTGAATGGAAAGGAAAATATAAAAAAATCTGGTGAAATTGATTTGGCTAAATCTTTAGGTGAAAATTTTCAGTTTGATTCCTGGTTCTTACCTGGATTCATTAACTTGAGAAACTCAGTCTAATTTATTAGATTCTTTATTATTATTAATCCTATTCCAGGTATTTTAAATACTATTATGTAACTTATCATTATAGGTATTATCAGAATAGTTTTTAACATATTTATTATATTAAGGTTTTCGGTCATTTTAGTTTGTCTATTTTCTAAAGCTTCTAGGGATTTGTTGCATGAATAGGTGATAGAATAGAGTTCAGTTCAGTTCCCCTATGGCCATCTTTAAGCCCAGCAGTCAATTCAGTTATCAGTTAGCCTCTTTATAGAGGAGCTACGGTATCAGTTAGCTTCCTCCGGAAGAACTGCAGACTTCAGTTATCAGTGACTATCCCGTGAAATCAGTAGCTTTAAATCAGGAATATTTTAATTTTCATCCCCTTAAAAAGAGAGAATTGTTAATTATTTTTCTTGATCATTAACTCTACTAAAACTTAATGAGAGTAACTTATATCATGTCCGTTCAATTAGTGATAAAAAACTTCCTTCTTCTTATTCTTCTCTCGTGACTCCTAATTCCTAACTCTTGATTCCTCCGTCGTTATTGATAAGTATTCAACTGGACATGATATAACTCCTGACTCTTCCCTGATTATTGATAAGTATTCAATCGGACATGATATTACTAAAAATTTACATCCACATGGGAAAAGGATTTAATTGTTCTTCCGTTAAAGACTCTTTCAAATATCCCATTTTTACAGGAACATCATACAATCTTCCTAACCCTAATCGCTTCCACATATGACGCATCCCTGGAACAATTACCTTAACTACCCTCAACCCAATATCACTACGAGTCTGGTCTAATACTAACAGTTCCATGTCATTTTTCTCAACAATTTGCTGACACAATTTAACATCTTTTAATAGATCGTCACTAGCTAATTGAAAATAATCGTTACTTTTTTTCGACATAATTTGATTATTAGGAACTAGATAAGGTTGATTGATTAAAGTTGCAGTTTGCCACCATTTAAGTGCTAATATATCAGCAGAAGGGGGATAATTAGTTGTTCCATCATCCCTAAAAGATAGTACATTAGGTAATATTTGATTCGCCTCAGTTAACGCCCGACTAATAGCTATTTCTGGGTCAAAATGCGCCCCATATCCTAATACAATATCTTCTACTTCTCTATCATTTCTATAACTAATAGCAGCAAAACAAGGAATATTCAAATCGCTCGTAATATCTAACACCCATAAATCCCGATTCAGACTTTGATAATATTGTTTTAACTGCTGAAAATAAGGTTGTTTAAAACTGTCTAAATCTACTTGAGGTTTGGACAAACGATTGTACCACCATAAAGCCACACAATCCCGTTCTACTAACTCCATAAACCCTTGTAAAATTGCTTCCTCTATCGTATTTCCCGCCGCACAACCATTAGAATCAGCCCAACAATCTAAGAAATCAGAAGAATCAGATTCAGGATATCCATAGTAACAGTAAGAAGTAGGTAAATATTTAAACTCTTGAGCAGTTAAAGACCATACAGGAGTCCAATCAATTACTCTAGTTTCATCAAAGGGTTCTGGTACTTTTTGAAACCACCCTTTACACTCAAAATTCCACTCTTTTCGATTTTGGTATTGTTCCTCACTAAAAATCATGCACTGATTTGGATGAATAGCTTTTTCTACCAACTTTTCATAACTCCCTTGCTCCCTAATTTCATCTCCTTGAAATACCCCAGAATAACGTTCTATCGCCTCACAAAAGCCACTTGCTCTTGCTTGAATATCAGTTCTTCCTTTCCCCGAACTTTTTCCTCCCATATTTTTACGCAAGCCATCTAAATCGTCAAAAACATTACGAAAATGATGTCTAGCAACATAAGTATGAAGTAATCCTTGAGTGGAAATTTTAGCTAATTCTCGCACCACACCCGTGATGGGACTAATATGATATTGATACTTTCTCAAAGTTTCTTCAGGAGAACAAAAACGATGTCCTCCATCGGCAGTGAAGCTTTTTTTTCGATGCCCTAAAACTACAGGTAAAGGTTGTTTATTAAAGACTTTTCCGCAACTAAAACATTGAGGGCGTTTAACTAAAATGTGGTTTTGAGTTTGTAGAGTTAGATGGTCATAAGTAATCAGATTTCCTGCTAATCTAGGATTGCCTTTTTGGATAATCCATTTAAAAATTTCTGTTGCAGCTATGGTTAAAGTTGTTTGGATTGTTGCCTGAGAAAAACCCAGGGGGGAAGTTAAAAGTTTTGCTTCCTCTTTCTTTCTATTAATGAACTCTTCAATCGGTCGATTATCTCGCCAACGCTGTGCAAAACAATCCCAACATCCTGTTTGATCGGGTTGAAATAAAGGTCCGATCCAAGCAATAGTTCCTAATGGTTTGATTAACATCCAAGGAGTTTGAGAAGCTAAAGTCTGTTTGTTAAATTCATCTAAGTTAGGATGGAGATAATCGTCAGTCAAAATAATCGTTAAATCTCCTGAATCAGCCACTTGAATCTGAAAAGATTTTAACAGGGGAATAAAATCTTTATCTGTTACTGAACCTAATGTTTTGACAGTAACTTTAGTCGATTGTAATTGATTATAAGCTTGAGACTGAGAAATCTGAAGATGATGACAAAAAATAGCTAAATTAGACGGTAACAATTCATTATTTTCTAATAGATACCCTTGTTTGTTTAATTGAAACAGAGCTTGTTGAATTTTAATACTGAGATTCAGAATATCTTGGAAAAAATTAGGATTTTCTGGTGTTAATTCTTGGTCTTGTAGAATTTCTAATTGCAGAATATCAATAATTTCATCAACATTACGTTTACCATCAATTAACTGAACTAAACGATAATAAAGTGGGTCTTGTAAACAGACAGATTCTCTTTCAGATATGAAAAATACCGTATCTGGTTCGAGAGTTTCAATTAAGTAAGCAGGATTAAAACTAGGTTGATTGAGCATATTTTTCAAATTTTCTTGCCAAAATAATTTGATTCTACAAAGGGAATGATGGAGGGTTGATTGAATAATTTTTGATTAATTACTCAAGAATGGGAGGACGATATACAAGTTCATGAATGTTTAGTTCATATAGAAATTATTGGGGATAAACTATGGATACATCGGGGTGGTTTGGAAGATGGTATTGCTAAGGATATAATAAATGGTCGATCTATAACACTGATTTAATAGAGGGTTAGATATATTCGTGCAACAAAGCTATTTCATAAATTTCTTGTTAAATAATATAGTAGAGAAAATCCCCCGAAAAATATTACAGGAATTGCTATCATCACAATTATTAAACCTAAAGGTACTCCAGAAGATATGATATAGACGACAATTGCAGTATAAGGAATTAATAAACCTATTCCGGCAAGAGTTAATTTTTTTGGAGTCCATTTAATATCTTTTTTTAGAGGCTTTTCGAGCATTTTTGCATCTTTACCTTTTAAGATTTTTCTTGCCATAAACTACTCCTTATATTAAAAATGACGATACTGTTCAATGTAATTTAGTTTGATTTTAACTATTCTACAAAACTGAAGCAAGTTAATTTTTATTCCCAGTTAAACTGCGTTTCTAAATATTCCTCTAACCTCTGATTATGAGGTTGAAAATATTCATTCAACCTCTGGCGCATCTCATTACTTATTGGTGAATAAGAACCAGGGTTTAACTTTCTATATTCTGACAGTTGATGTTCTGGCAACCCTAAAAATTCAAAAACTTGTTTCATTGTTTCTACAGGTTTCTCATAAAGGTCTTCTCCTTTTAAAATCAGTAGTTGTTCTCTGGGAAATATTGCTAACCATTTATTGATAAATTCTATATAAATACCACGCCCTATATAGTTACCTGGTTGCTGCCAATAATTTTTGCCTCCCTCTGGTTTTTCGGGATTTTTTCTGAGTATTTCTAACTCGGAATTTATCGCTGTTTCAAAGGAGCGGTCTTCCCAATTTAGTCTAATCCAATGATGGTATTGAGAGAAGGCTCTATCTATAGGATTTCTCAATATTACTAATAGTTTGACTTCTGGAAATACATTGTATATTCGCTCGGCAGCTTGATGATTTTCTAGATAGTTAGGGGTTGCTTCTCCGGTGATAAAATTTTCTGATTTAGGAATTGGAGGAAAGTGGGCAAAATACCAATTAATTCCTTTGTTGAAGTCTCGATACCAAAAATGAGTTTCTTTTTTTATTGCTGGTATAACATGGGGGTTTTGAGCAATATAATTTTCTAGTGAAGTTGTACCACTTTTTTGAGCGCCAATAATGATAAAGTTAGGACCTCTAGCATTTTGTAAATTCCAATGTTGTTTAACAAAGGAAGGATGAAGTTGACGGGTTTTGTTGTAGGAGGCAGTTTGATAATTTTTGATTGCTGCATCTAAGTTTCCTATTGCTGTGAGAATTTCTCCGAGGTTAATGTAAGACCAAATACTGTCTTGGTTTTCTTGAGTAATTTTTTGAAATAATTCTAATACTTGTTGGAGCTTTCCTTGTTTAATTATAAAATTTAATAAGTTTGAATAGAAGAAAAACCAGGGATATTCAGGTTTGAGTTGAATGGCTTTTATATAAGTTGTTATGGCTTTGTCGAATCTCTGAAGTTTGAAGAATATGTTGCCTAGTTGATAGTGAGAACGGAAATTTTTGGGATTTTTGTTGACGGTATTTTGGCAGTTAGTAAGTTCCTGGTCTAGTTGATTTTTTTTCTTTTCTAGTTGAGTCAGTTTACTAGTAATTTCTGGATGATTTTGCTGGACTTGCAAACCGAGGTTATAAATTATTATTGCTGCATTAAATAAATTTTTCTGTCCTAGTAAGTTTCCTAATTTTAAGTAAAATTCTGGTGCTTCTGGCTGAATTGATAATTCTTTAATGGGGCTAGATTTTTGTTCGTGGGGATTTTGAATAATCTGGGAATAATAGTGAATAGTTTCTGGTAAATTTGATTGAGATTGTTGTTCGAGGGCATATCCTAATTTTTCATGGATATTTGATAAATCTTGATTAATTTTAAAGGCATAAAGAAAAGCTACTACTGCTTCATTCCACCTTTGTAACTTGATTAATGTTTCTCCTAAACTGTAGTAAGACCAGAGAAAATCTGGATTTAATTGAATAGCTTGATGGTAAGCAAGGATGGCTGGCTCTAATTCCTCTTTTTCTTGAAAAATATTTGCTAATTTATGATGAAGCACCCAAATTTCAGGCTGTAATTCTATGGCTTTTTGATAAGCAGTAATTGCTGCATCTAATTTTTTTTGATTGACTAAAGCATCTCCAAGACAATGATAAGTAACAGTAGCTTCAGGGTTTAGTTGAACTGCTTGTTCATAAGAGGAAATTGCTTTTTCCCACTGCTGAATATTGGCGAAAGCTTTGCCTAAGCTGTGATGAGACCAGGAAAATTTGGGATTAAGTTGAATAGCTTTTTGGTAGTTTAATATAGCTTCTTGCCAATTTGATTCGCCACTATAAATTTCTCCCAAATTATGATGTGCTTGGGATAGATTTGGATTTAATTTAAGTGCTTGTTTGTAACAGGCGATCGCTTCTTTCTTTCGCTGGTATTTTAATAGAGTTTTTGCCAATTTAAAATATTCTAAATCTGTTACCCATTCTGGTTTTAAATTCAGTGCTTTATACCAACAAGAGGCAGCTAATTCTGGCTTATCTATTTGATGCCATATTTGTGCTAAGGCACTATAAGCACTGGCAAAATTTGGTTGTAGTTTAGTGGCTATTTCGTAGCAAGTAACAGCTTTATGCCACTGCTGTTGTTTTACATAAATTTTACCTAAATTTGCATGAAGTTCAGCTAGGTTTGGTTGTTTTTCGATAGCTTTTTTATACCAATCAATAGCTGAGTCTAAGGCATCTATTTTTTCCATGATTTTCCCTATTGTATTACTAGCAGGTGCAAAATCTGGAACTAATTCTAAAGCTTTTAAGCAAGTCTCATAAGCTTTTTCAAAATTTCCTTGAGTTAGATAATGTTCTGCTTCTTCGTTAAATTTTAATGCTGCTGCCTCTGGGTTTTCCATTAACTTAATATTACCGAAAAATCGTGGTCTAAAGCCTCCCCTTTTAATACAATTTCTCAAAAAAATTTATACAATTTATTGAGTAGGAGAGTAGGTAGGGACGTTGCATGCAACTTCCGTACAGATAGAAGTAAACATAAGAATAATTAACATTAACTGGGCTGCTAATTAGCAAAAAATGATCGAGTTAGTGTTAATAACTTAATAACTGAAGTGTCACCTAAGTATAGCATTACTTTTAATAATTGCTATAAGGGGATAAAAAAAGATAATTCCGTATTTTCTTGCCTCCTTATTGCAGAGGTACTGATAATTGAGGGTGCATCTCATATTTGCAAAAATACTTTTTTCCTATGTATTCTCTGTTGTTTGTTGCCTGTTGCCTAAAAGCGATAAATTTTTGGCTTTATTCAAAATTGAAATGCACCCATAACTGATAACTGAAATGACCCATACTCATTTCATTAATGATTATATCATTAGCATTATTAGTCTTCTTCCTGAGAGCGCAACGAGTTAAATAATTGTTGCAAGCTTCATTAAGTCTAATAGTTTCTGCAAATTAACAAAAATATCTTTATGGGATGGTTGACAAGAAAAGTCTTTATCAAATTCATCACCTAATAAGTAGTAATATTCCAAGCCACATACATTGCTAACTATCCAATAGTATTTAACTATATATTCAGGAGCAAAAAATTCTATAACTTTAGTGCCAGAACTACAAAATACAAGGTTAGTTAATCCTGCACCATGAGGTGCTACTACAACTTTAACACTAGCCAATAATGTTGCCTGCTCTGCAACAGACATTGATTCTAAAGTAATACTTTCAAAACCAAATTTATCTAAAAAACTGATTACTTCTTCCTCATTAACTACTCGTCGTCGTGATGATTCTTTCCGACTAATATATATCCTTTCTGTTTGATAATATCTTGTTTTTTTAGCTTCCTCTGACAAAAATGAATTTCTTAAAAAATCACATCCCCACTTAGGGATTCTCAGATATTTTCCATCGGAATAAGAGAAAGAAGGAACTAATAATCTTTCAGCTTGTATATAGGGATAAATTTCGCTTTCTATAATTTTGTCTTGGGATATACCCAAAGATTCTATAGTTTCTCTTTGAAATTTTTTCTGGCATTGATTAACTACGAATTTATCTATTTTCAAGCTACTAAGAAGTAGTAAATGAATTCGAGTTACTATATCAAACATCCAATGAAAATAATTATTTTTACCCCATTTTATTGATAATAAAGCAACTGTTCCTTCTATATTATAGATAGATGGTAGTTCTGACGAATAGATAATTAATTCAGCATTTCTTGTAGAAACTTCTGATACTAGCTTATTTTCAGAGGTTATTACTGCGGTAACTCCCGTGTTAATATAACCTTTTCCTCCAGGTACTACTGTGACAAATGCTGATTGTGAATATACTTTTCTACTTCTAAAAATGTGATGAGTTTGTTTTTCAATTGTTTGAGAAGCTAGCATATTTACTTCAGTAGCTGAAAATATTTCTATCTTACTTATCTTCTGCTCATATTTAGCTTCTAAATCAAGTGCTTTATGAGTGCATTCTTTTGTTAACTCATGCTTACCTAAGCTTTGCCATATTTTAGCTAAATTTCGATAAAATCCGGCAAAATGTGGTTGAATACTAATAGCTTTATCATAATATTTTATCGCTTTTTCCCATTGCTGTTGCCTAGCAAAGATACTACCCATATTTGCATGAGCTTCTGCTAAATTTGGATTATATTTAATCGCTTTTCTGTAAAAATTTTTAGCTAATTCCAACTTCCCCATTCTTTGCAATATATTGCCCTGAGTTTTATAAACTTCCCCACAGTTTGGCAAAATTTCTAAAGCTTGGGAACAAGTATCATAAGCTCGATCTAACTTTCCTTGAGATAAATATATTTCAGCTTTTTGCTTTAAATGAAATACGGATATTTTTTGATTATTTACATCCAACATATTTTCAGTAACTCCTAAAAACAAATAGTTAATGACTAACAACAAACCAGCAATTATCTTTTGATTTTGAGTTGAATATCTCGCCTCCTATAGAATATTTACAATTACTTGGGGTGTGAGTTCTCATCCACTTTTGACTTTTTCCAAGCTATAGTTAATGACTAACGACAAACCAGCAATTATCTTTTGATTTTGAGTTGAATATCTCGCCTCCTATAGAATATTTACAATTACTTGGGGTGTGAGTTCTCATCCATTTTTGACTTTTTCAGTCCTTCAGTCCTTACTTGTTCAATATTTACATCCGACATATTTTTAATAACTCCTAAAAACAAATAGTTAATGACTAACGACAAACCAGCAATTATCTTTTGATTTTGAGTTGAATATCCCGCCTCCTATAGAATATTTACAATTACTTGGGGTGTGAGTTCTCATCCACTTTTGACTTTTTCAGTCCTTCAGTCCTTACTTGTTCAATATTTACATCCGACATATTTTTAATAACTCCTAAAAACAAATAGTTAATGACTAACGACAAACCAACAATTATCTTTTTGTTTTGAGTTGAATATCCCGCCTCCTATAGAATATTTACAATTACTTGGGGTGTGAGTTCCCATCCACAGTATTTTGGTATTACAAGTAGTGGCGAGAATCAAAGATAAATGGGTTCTATAGAAAATATACTTCCTGTTTTCTCTTCTGAAAAGCTTTATCTGTAAGCTTTTTAAGGTTTAATAATTGGTTAAAAAAACTTTTTAATAAGTTAAGCTTATAAAATATTGTCAAATCTATTTGAAATTTAAACTAAATTTTCCAAAAAAAGTTCAAATGAGTTATTTAGGAGGAAAAATGAGCGTAAAAAGGGTGCGATCGTGCTTTCATAGGCCATTTATTATAAGTATTGATATATAAGAGATATAGGGTGGTTGCTTGTCAAGAAATTTTCGTGTATTTTTGAGATAAGTAATTCGCTCTGCGTAGGTGCTTATTAAGATGAAAAAGAGAATTAGTGAGTGGAAGTGCGATCGCGCTAGGGTAACGTAGTTTTATCATGTAGCGGAACGGAGTTCTATCGCTTAGTGGGACTTACACAAAATAAAGCCAGAAAATAGGCTCAAATATAGATGGGAAGAGGCTTTTACGTCAAAAAGGTATAAATCCGTATGGAAGCACGGGTTCTAGCCATTTTTAAGGCATCGACGTAATTCCCTTATCTAGACTGACTTTGAAGCATTTTTCCTACCAAAAAATGTCTAAGTACCATTAGGGGAACGTAGTTTTATCAACTTTGAAATATTTTTTTACGCAGGCAAAGATACCAAATAGGTTCTATAGGATATTTACCGAATAATTAATAATTAATAATTAAATAATTCTGGTTTAAAGCCTCCCCTTTTAAGGGGAAAAAAGCTATCGAGGGATGGCGAGGTCTCCTCGCCATATCCAATCGACCAAGAGAAGAAATAATATTTCCTTATTTTCAATCCTCTCGGTTTTAACAAGAGGTAATTATCAATTATCCATTATCAATTAATGAAAATTGGTTGGGGTGTGAGTCCTCATCCACTTTTTCCTTTTTCCAACTTCGGTCTTTCCTAATTCCTTCTTAAATAATTACCAATTAAACTTCATCCCTAAATATTTCTCTAATCTCTGATTGTGCGGTTGAAAATATTCAGATAATCTTTGACGTAGCAAATCAGAAATTGGTGCATAAGAGCCTGAATTTAACTTTTTATATTTTGGTAATTGATGTTGTGGCAAACCTAAAAAACCAAACACTTGCTTCATGGTATTATCTGGTGCTTGATAAAGGTCTTCTCCTCTCAAAATTAAAAACTGTGCCCTAGGAAATACTTCCATCCATTTCTGTATAAATTCTATATAAACACCCCTCCCTATATAATTTCCTGGTAGTTGCCAATATTTTTGATCTCCTTGAGGTTGTTTGGGAGTACTTTCAAGTATTTCTAATTCCATATTAATCGCCACTTCAAAAGAGCGTTCTTCCCAGTTTAATCTCCGCCAATGATGATATTGAGAGATGGTTCTATCTACAGGATTTCTGAAAATTACCAACAGTTTAATATTAGGCAGTAAATTATAGATTCTTTTTGCAACTTTATAACTGACTAAATAGTTGGGAGTAGCTTCTCCAGTGATAAAATTTTGTGACTTAGGAATAGGGGGGAAATGAGCCAGATACCAATCTATTCCTCGATTAAATTGACCAGACCAAAAATGTGTTTCTTTTTTAATGGCTGGTAGTACCTGTGGGTGTTGGTTAATATAATTTGCTAAAGAAGTTGTACCACTTTTTTGAGAACCAATAATAATAAAATTTGGACTCGGTTTATTGTCAAAATCCCAATGGTTTTCTACAAAGGCAGGGTTTAATTTTTGTGTTTTGTTGTAACAGGCTGTTTGATAGCTAGTAATTGCGTCTTTAATGTTTCCTCTTTTTGTAAAAATTTCTCCTAAATTCAAATGACATGAAATACTATTAGGATACATTTTAGTGGCGTGTTGATATAAATCCAATACTTCCTCCAGCCGATTTTCTAGCAGATGTTTCCATAAAACTGAATTATGAGAAAAGCAAGAATTTTCTGGTTTACGTTTAACAGCTTCTAAGTAAGTTGTAATCGCTGACTCTGTTTGGGAATTGTGCAAGAAAGAATTGGCTAGGTGATAGTAAGCTCCAAAAAAGTTAGGCTTGATGATAGTTGCTTGGCGATAAGCATCAATTGCTTCATCCCATCGCTGTTGTTTAGTATATATATGACCTAAACTATAGTAACCCCAAAAAAAATTATGCTTGATTTTTATGACTTTCTGGTAACAAGCGAGTGCTTCATCTAATTCACCTTTTTCTTGAAAAACATCTCCTAATTTTTTGTGGAATAAATGATTATCTGGTTTCAAGTCTATTGCCCGAATATAAGCAAATATGGCTAAATCATCTTGTTTTTTTTGTTGCAATACTTTCCCTAGTAAATAGTAACATCTCGGATTTTTTGGAGTTATTTTTATTCCCTGGTTTAAGACTACTAATGCTGACTCTAAATCTCCTTTTTGAGTCAGTATTTCTCCTAAATTTTGATATGCTGCTGATAAATTTGGGTTGATTTTAATAGCATGACGGTAACAGTCAATTGCTGCTTCTATTTTGCTTAACTCTGAAAGTTGATTTCCTAAATTTAAGTGTTCTGTCGCTGTGGCTGATTCTGGTTCTAGGATAAGTGCTTGATAGGTGTATTCTGTTGTTAAATCCTCCTTACCTAAGCCCTGCCATACTCTAGCAAAATTCCTATAAAAACCTGCTTTATCTGGCTTAATTTCAATAGCTTTTTGATAATATTTTATCCCTTGTTCCCATTGCTGTTGCCTAGCATTTATGCTGCCTATATTTGCATAAGCTTCCGCTAGATTTGGATTTACTTCAATTGCTTTGAGATAAGAATTTTTAGCTGATTCCAGCTTACCCGTTTTTTGCAGAACATTACCTAGAGTATTATGAATTTCTCCACAGTTGGGTAATATTTCTAGAGCTTTTAAACAAGCTCCATAAGCTGCATCTAAATTTCCTTGAGATAAATATATTTCTGCTTGTTGTTTTAAATTAATTGTCGCTATTTCTTGATTTTTTGTAGAAGACATACTTTTCCTGAATCCTGATTTAATATTACCAATTAAATTTTCTTCCCAGATATTCTTCTAATCTCTGATTATGAGGTTGAAAATATTCATTTAACCTCTGACGGAAAGGTTTACTAATTGGTTGATAATAGCCTGAATTTAATTTTTTATATTTTGGCAGTTGATATTCTGGCAAACCCAAAAAATCAAAAACTTGCTTCATGGTAGTAGTAGGTTTTTCATAAAGGTCTTCTCCTTTCAAAATTAGAAATTGTTCTCTGGGGAATATTTCCATCCATTTCTGGATAAATTCTATATAAACACTTCTACCTATATAATTTCCTAGTTGTTGCTGCCAGTAGTTTCGATTTCCCTGGGGTTGATCTGGACTTTTTAAAAGCATTTCCAATTCAGAATTTATAGCTTCTTCAAAAGACCGTTTTTCTCTCTTTATTCTCACCCAATGATAGTATTGAGAAACAGCTCTATCTACAGGATTTCTGAAAATCACCAATAATCTTATATTAGGAAATTCACTATATATTCGTTTGGCAGATTGATAATATTCTAAATAGTTAGGAGTAGCTTCACCAGTAATAAAATTTTGTGACTTAGGAATGGGAGGAAAATGTGCTAAATACCAATTAATTCCTTTATCAAAATCTCGATACCAAAAATGAGTTTCTTTCTTAATAGCTGATATTACTTGAGGATGTTGAGCAATATAATTTTCTAAAGAAGTTGTGCCACTCTTTTGAGCGCCAATAATAATAAAGTGAGGTCTCCTAATATTTTGGGAATTCCAGTTTTGTTCAACAAAAGTTGGATGAGATTGGCAAATTTTATGATAACAAGCAGTTTTATAGCAGGTAATTGCTGCATCTATATTTCCCATTTCTGTAAAAATTTCTCCTAAGTTTAGATAACACAAAATACTCTTTGGATTAAGTTGAGTGGCGTTTTGATATAACTTAAATACAGGCTGAAGTTGCCGTTGACTTACCAGAAATTTCCATAATGTTGAGTAATTGGTAAACCAAGGATGTTCTGGCTTTAATCTAATAGCTTTCAGGTACGCGTCTACAGCTTTATCATTTTGAAGTTTGTGTTGAAAAGCATTGCCTAAGTAGAAGTAAAGTCGATGAAATTTAGGGTTAATAATAGTTGCTTGATGGTAAACATCAATTGCTTCATCCCATCGTTGTTGTTTAGTATATATATTACCTAAACTGTAGTAAGACCAAAAAAAATCAGAGTTGATTTCTAGGGATTTTTGGTAACAGGCGATCGCTTGCTCTAGCTCACCTTTTTCTTGAAAGACATCTCCTAATTTTTTGTGGAATAAATGATTTTCTGGTTTGAGTTTTATGGCACTACTATAGGCGGAGTGGGCTGAATCATATTCTTTTTTTTCTTGAAAAACTGTCCCTAATAAGTAGTAAAGTCTAGGATTTTTAGAAGTTAATTTTATGCCTTGGTTTAAAGTTATTAAGGCATCTTCTAACTCGCCCTTTTGACTCATAATTTCTCCTAAATGTTGATATGCTGCGGATAAATTGGGGTTGATTTTAATAGCATGACGGTAACAGTTAATTGCTGCCTCTATTTTATCTAACTCTAAAAGTTTATTTCCTAAATTTAGATGTTCTGTGGCTGTCAATGATTCTGGTTCTAGAATAACTGCTTGATAATTACATTCTGTGACTAATTTTTCTTGACCAATTCTATGCCAGACTTTAGCTAAATTTCGATAAACTCCTGCTAAATTTGGTTGAATTTTGAGGGCTTTTTCGTAAGCTGAAATTGCTGGTTCCCATTGCTGTTGTTTGGCATACATACTACCCAGGTTTGCATGAGCTTCAGCAAAATTAGGTAGTATTTGAATAGCCTTATTGTAGTAATTTTTGGCTGCTTCTATGTCGCCTTGTGCTTGAAAAATATCTCCCATAGTTTTACAAGCTGGTGCAAATTCTGGTTGGCTATTTAATGCTTTAACACAAGCTGCATAAGCCTCATTTAACTTTCCTTCGGCCAAATGAGATGCTGCTATTTGATTAAAATTAATTGTTAGTTTTTTTGTCTTTTCATTATTAGACATACAGCAGTTTTCCAGTTGATAAGGTACAAAGTTTTATGCTTTAGGGAATAGGGAATAGGGAATAGGCAACAGGCAACAGGCAACAGGGAATGAATAAAAATTATAGATTAGTCTCAAACTGTACCTCACACTTCCTAAAATTTGCTGTATTTCAATAAGTTATATCAGGTCTCATTAAATTAGACATAATAAAAATACTTTTCTTGATTGTTTTGAGAATGTCTGAAATTTCCCACCATTCCCTACCGCTTACTCCCTACTCCCTTTTCAATAATACCAATTACCATGTATTAATGCTTCACTTAGATACCACTTCAATTATTAAATAATTAACGTGAACCAAATCACTTTTTTAATTATTAGCACGCTGGTTAGCATTAATTAGGGCTTGCTGATTAACTATCAAAGCATTGACATATAAAAGTTTCAGCTTTCTTAGGTTGAAAAAAGTGCCAGCTTTTCGGCCAAGAAAGCTCAAAAAGTTAGCATTTTGTGCAGACAAGGACAGAAAAATTAAGGGACAATTCTTCCAACTACATCCTCTGTAATTCCCATTTCTCCTGACTCGCTCCTCCTGACTCCTGACTCCTGCCCTCACCCATAAGACTTTTTCAGCAAACCCTAATTATTATTATATTTATAGTTATTTAACTTAAGAGTGAGACATTAAGCTACACAATAATCACGGATTATTTCATCTAAAGATTTATGGGTAGGAGCATACATTATGGCTCTTTTTAATGCACTGAAATCATGTTCTTAATC
>NZ_JAAHGM010000091.1:0-21544 GCF_010692625.1 Okeania sp. SIO2C2 | reverse complement strand
GCAGTGGAGTTTTTCGGCTTGTTTTAAGAATTTTTCTAACTGTTCATACTTGATACCTAATAAACGTTCTGATTCTTGTGGATGATTGTGAATGTAGTCAAGCATACTGGTGATAATTAGCCATAAACAATTACATTTTATATGACTCTATCACAATTTATTGATTTTTCACCAGATGTCTATTGATGATCAACCTTAAACAGAGAAATACTTTTGTAGTAGTCATCATAAGTCCTAAGATAGATGTTACCAACATTGAAACAATAATGCCATTAAATACTGACTCAGAAATTAATTCCACGCTAAAACTTGTTAATACTGCCGCTAAAGTTGCTGCTACTTGAGGCATTGACAAAGACCAGATGGTGAAAGCTTGATTCCAACTATAGCGATAGAGAAACTTAGCGATCGCTGCTGCGGGGAATTTATCAATGACTAAAGCTATACTAACAATAGCAGAATAGTAAATAAAACAATAAGAGTATCTGGTAGAAATTATAGTAATTTTCGTACCCTTGAAATTTTTTGTACAGTACTCAGAAATGTTTTAGTATATAGGCAGCTTTCGGCAATCAACAAATATATCAGGTATGCACTTGTGGGAAATTTGTTAACTCACAAGACTAGAAGTGACAGCCATTTTCTGAGTATGTTCGTGGAGATATTCCAAGAATGCTTGAGCTACTACCGATAATTGTTTGCCAGCTAGATAGGATACATACCACTGCCGCTTAATCGGAAAATTTTGAACATCTAGGGTTGTGAGTTCCCACTCAGAACTTTCACAGTAGAGAGTATGCTTTGACAAAATAGAAATTCCTAACCCTCCAGCGATCGCTTGTTTAATAGCCTCATTACTACCAAGCTCGAGGCGCACTTTCACATCAATTTTGTGCTTGGCAAATAGTTTTTGCACCGCCTGGCGAGTACCAGAACCAGATTCTCTCATAATAAAGGCTTGATTATTAAGACGTTTAATCGGAATATTTCTCTGGCCTGCCAAAGGATGATTTTTGTTCGCGACTAAAACTAGGGGATTATCCATCAAAGCTTCACTACATAGAGGTATATCTTCAGGAGGTTGACTAGATATATATAGATCGTCTTGGTTTTCCAACATTCGTCTAGTGATGTTTTGGTGGTTTGTCACTTCCAGAGAAATATCTACACCTGGATACTCTTGGCAGAAATAACCCAAGATTCTAGGTACAAAATATTTAGCAGTTGTGACTACTGCCAAACGTAATTGCCCTTGTTTCGTTCCCTTAATATCAGCCACCGTCATCTCAAAGCGATTGAGTTGTTCAAATACTTCCTGACAAGTGGCAAATAATTCTCTACCAACATCTGTTAAGTAAAGCTGCTTGCCAATTTGCTCAAACAAAGGCATACCTACTGCCTGGCCCAGTTGTTTGACTTGAGCAGAGACAGTGGGTTGAGTAATGAATAACTCTTCAGCAGCCTTAGTAAAACTACCGTGAAAGGCCACGGCCTGAAAGACTCTCAACTGATGTAAGGTTGCCTGAATCAAGAACTTTTCCTCCTAAAGATAAGAAAAACAAAGAAAATCTTAAGACTGGTATAAGCAATTACAAACTATCAAGTATTGCATTCCCAATTGATTTCTATGATAATCGTCACATAGACTATAGTCAATGGTTAATATAAGTATCATTGACTTAATTAAATAAAAAAAAACTTATCAATCTTTATGGCTTTTGCTACACAAGTTTTCAACAAAATAAATTTTAGGAATATCAAGGGGGATATGTTCGGCGGTTTGACTGCTGCTGTCATTGCCCTTCCTATGGCACTCGCCTTTGGTGTCGCTTCGGGTGCCGCCGATGCTGGAGCACCTGCTGCAGGTTTGTATGGTGCTGTATTAGTTGGTTTGTTTGCAGCACTGTTTGGCGGTACTCCCACCCTGATTTCTGAGCCTACCGGACCGATGACCGTGGTAACCACTGCGGTGATTGCTCACTTAACTAGCACCAACCCGGAAAATGGTCTGGCAATGGCTTTCACCGTAGTAATGATGGCAGGAGTACTCCAAATTATTTTTGGTTTATTGCGGTTTGGTAAATACATTACCATGATGCCTTACAACGTGATTTCTGGTTTCATGTCAGGCATCGGTATAATCCTGATTATCCTGCAAATAGGTCCATTTCTCGGACAAGCTAGCCCCAAGGGTGGTGTAGTTGGGACTATTCAGAACATACCTAACCTTTTAACAAATATTAATCCTATAGAGACAGGTTTAGCAGCTCTGACAGTAGCTATACTCTTTTTGGTACCAGCTAAGATCAAGAAATTTGTGCCACCACCATTATTAGCATTGGTAGTAGGAACAGTTATTTCTGTTTTATTTTTCTCAGATGCTGGTATTCGTCGCATTGGTGAAATTCCTACAGGTCTACCTAGTTTACAGTTGCCTTACTTTACTCCCGATCAATTGCAGTTAATGGTAGCTGATGCGACAGTGTTAGCAATGCTTGGCTGTATTGATGCTCTGCTGACTTCCGTGGTTGCTGATAGTTTGACTCGGACTCAACACAACTCCGACAAAGAATTAATTGGTCAAGGTTTAGGTAACTTAGCTTCAGGATTGTTTGGTGGTCTTCCTGGTGCTGGTGCCACTATGGGTACTGTAGTTAATATCAATACAGGTGCGCGCTCTGCTCTATCTGGTATTACCCGTGCCTTCATTTTAATGATTGTGGTTTTGGGAGCTGGTAGTTTAACTGCACAAATTCCCATGGCAGTTTTGGCAGGTATCGCTCTCCAGGTGGGTATTAAGATTATTGACTGGGGTTTCCTCAAGCGTGCCCATAATATTTCTTGGAAATCTGCCATGATTATGTACGGTGTCATCGGTCTAACTGTATTCGTTGACCTAATTGCTGCTGTAGGTATTGGGGTGTTTGTTGCTAATGTTCTCACTATTGATCGCTTGACTCAAATTAAATCTGAGGATGTGAAAGCTATCACTGATGCTGATGATGCAATCATCTTAGACAATGATGAGAAAGAATTACTAGACCGTGCTGAGGGTCGGATTTTATTATTCCACCTCAGTGGTCCGATGATTTTCGGTGTTTCCAAAGCTATCTCTCGTCAGCATACACTTCTGAACAACTATGAAGTGTTGATTGTAGATTTGAGCGAAGTACCTCACATGGGTGTGACTTCTGCTCTAGCAATAGAAAATGCAATTCAGGAAACTGTTGATACAGGTCGTCATGTATTCCTAGTTGGTGCTGCAGGCAGTGTCAAACGACGTTTAGAAAAACTGGGAGTTTTAGAGATTGTACCTCCACAAAATATGTTGATTGATCGCAGACAAGCATTGGTCAATGCTGTTGCTTTAGTTACTTCTGATGGTAATATCAATTCTACAAATGCTAAGGTAACTAACGAAACTCCACCCAGTTTTGATAATCTGCAAATTGGTCAAAATCCTTAATTAAGAAGGAAGAAGGCAGAAGGAAGAAGGCAGAAGGCAGAAGGCAGAAGGCAGAAGGCAGAAGGCAGAAGGCAGAAGGCAGAAGTGAAAGAAAGATTCAAAGGGATAAGGTTTTTTGGCGTTGGTAAATTAGTGTATGATATTAATCTTAATTAGGGTTTGCTGATTAAATCTCAAAGCATTGACATATAGAGGTTGAGCGCATTTTTTAATTAAAAAAAGTCCAAGCTTAATGGTCGTAATGGTTCAAAAAATTAGCATTTTAGGCGAGAGTTGCGCAGAATAATTAAGGGATTATTCTTTCTCCTACCTCCTCTATAATTCCCATTTCTCCTGTCTCCTGTCTCCTGTCTCCTGACTCCTACCCTCACCCATAAAACTTTTTCAGCAAACCCTAATTACTTCGGAGTCAACCCACCCCTTTCCCCTCCACCGGAGGGGAAGTCAGGAGGACCGAGTCAGGAGGGAAAAAAGAAGAAGAAACAGGAGTAGAAGGATAAAGTTTTTTGGTCGCGTAAAGGTCATGGACTTCTATCGCGCTCTTATCCGGACATGATATCATACCTCAAATTACCAACGTTGGATAGTCTATATTTTTGGGCTTTAGCATCAAACAGACCAAGGAAAATCAGTTCATATTAACTATCAAAAAGCCGGATGAGGAAAAACTCTCCGGCTTCTACTATTTATCAAAAGAAGGCAGAAGGCAGGAGGCAGAAGGCAGAAGGGAATTATGACTCCCCATCTCCCACTTATCAAAATAATTGGGTTGCGCAATCCCGCCTTGATTGGCAAAATGTTTTTGGATGCTTGCTCAAATACCTGTTACAAAAACAACTTCTGACTTCTGACTTCATTAACCACCAACAGGTTCAAGCCGAATTAATTGTCCGTTAGGTCGATCGGTTAGAACATACAGTAGTCCATCAGGCCCTTGTCGCACATCCCGCACTCTCTGACCTATAGAAATAGACTCCTGAGTGACAACATTACCCGCTTCATCTAGCTCAATGCGATGGATATCTTGCGATACTAACCCACCTGCAAATAAATTACCTTGCCACTGTGGAAAGCGATCGCCACTGTAGAAAGCTAAACCAGAGGGCGCTATTGATGGAGTCCACACTACTTTAGGGTCTACCATACCAGGGCGAGATTTTTCTGGGGAGATTAGTCCTCCAGAATATTCACGACTGTGAGTAACAGCTGGCCAACCGTAGTTTTCTCCGGCCTCAACCAGATTCAGTTCGTCGCCACCTCGAGAACCATGTTCCGTTGCCCAGACTCTATTCCTTGTGGAGTCAAAGGTAATTCCCTGGATATTGCGATGTCCGTAACTCCACACGGCGGGTTCAGCATCTGTAGAAGTTGCGAAAGGATTATCCGAGGGCACAGATCCATCGTCATTTAACCGTAAAACTTTGCCCAGATGACTACGGCGGTTTTGAGCTTGTTGACGGATAAATTCGCCATTGAATTCAATAGGTGGGTTGCCACCGTCACCAATTGTCATTAGTAGAGTTTCGTCAGGTAGCCAAATAATGCGTGACCCGAAGTGTTGCGCGCCAGATTTTGTCTGGGAAACCTCGAAGATTACTTGCAGCTCGCGCAGAGTATTCTCCTCAAGTCTCGCCCGTGCAATGCGGGTGCGGTTTGCCGAGCGATAGCCGTGGGAATAAGTCAGGTAAATCAAGCGATTTTCTGTAAAGCGCGGATGAATTGAGACATCCATTAATCCTCCTTGACCAGAGGCAAAAATTTCGGGAAGTCCTGCAACCGGAGTCGGGTCTAGAACTCCATCACGCACAATTCGCAATCTCCCTGGCCGCTCGGTAATTAGCATAGTGCCATCAGGAAGCCAGGCCAGACTCCAAGGATGTTCTAGGTCTTCTACCAAAGTTATTTTCTGCAAACCTGAATTAGTAGCAACATTTTTAGGAGAGTCGGTTTGATTGCTAGAAACTGATGCAGTCTGAGTCTGAGCAGCAGTAGATGAATCAAGTTGAACTTTGGTAGTACAACTTACAGTCCCTAACAGAGCGATCGCTATAGTAGTGCGAAATACTATTTTACTTCCTACTGTTATGAGGCGATCGAGTAGATCGAGGGGTTTTTGGTCTGACTGAGAAAACAAATTATTTTGAAACATATTATTCTGTCGCATTTTTATGACTATAGAATCTTGATTATTTAGCATTTTGATATCAAGTTAGCATTTTTTTAGCTCTTTGACATATACTTATGTTTGATAAATTAATCGAGCGATCGCCTTTTGTTAGAATGTATTGAAGAGTTACATACAGATAGTGATTTGCCTTAATAAGGGAGTTTCGACGAGTACAATTAAAACAAATCTACCAACAAATATATGGGATGAATTCATTGAGATGGTAGAAAACCATACCTATAAAAAAGCTAAGTGCTATTACCACAACCAGCAAATTACATCCGTGCTGAGAATTTAACTTCTGACTTCTGACTTCAGCTATATCTGGTGTAGTAGAAAATTTGGTAGTTCTGTAGATGTAGCGATAGCTCAAAACATTGCATTGAGCGCACCATTGATCGACGTACTAGGAACTCTAGGTGTGTTAGGAAATGCAAATCTATTTTTGATCTACCCCAACAGCATAATTTTTCGACCCGATGCTCAATTATAGGTGTTGCACAATAGAGAATGATATTCTAGAATTTTCTAGACAGATGGACTGTCCTGATTGTCAAAGTCATAAAGTAGTGAAAAATGGTCATCGTCAGGGCAAACAGAGTTATCTGTGCCGTAACTGTGGCCGTCAATGCGCGAGAAAGCCCCTGTCCTGCGGGTTATAGTTCTGATATTAAAGAGCTTTGTGTGAAAATGTCCCTATTTTGCATGGGATTGGGAGCCATTGAGAGAGTGACTGGTATTTCCCATAACACAGTGCTCAACTGGGTACGACTTGCACCAAGCACAGATTCCCGATCGTAACTATGAAATACCTGAAACTGCTCACGCTAGATCAACTACAAACTTTTATGGGCTCAAAAAAAACCAAATTTGGGTCTGGAGAGTCGTCAACAGCAAAATGCCAGGAATTCTGAAGTTTGTACCGGGGCGTTAGCGTTTGCGATAGCATTCCGCAAGGAAAGCTCCTCTGTAAGAGGCTCGCTCGTGAGTTACCTTGACTATATTGTGGCAGATGATTCACGGTTGGGCCGGTTTTCTTGATATTGTGGTTTAATTGCTACAGTGCAAGAAGGAGCGGTAGGAAATGGAGGAACTATCACAGTCAATACAGAAAATTTACGACTTCAAGATGGAGCGCAGATCAACGCCCGCAGCAGAGGTGGGGGAGATGCAGGCAATATAACCATCTCTGCTAAAGACACAGAAATAATAGAAAAATCTCCCAATGGTATATGGCTAAGTGGCTTAACCGCAGAAGCAACAGATGAAGGAACAGGAGCAGGAGGAACGTTAATTATCAACGCCGAAAATTTCAATATTCGGGATGAAGCAGAAATCACAGTCAGCTCCCAAACCCAAGAACCAGCAGGCAACCTAGAAATCAACAGCAACAACATCCTCATAGAAAACCAAGCTAGTCTCAATGCCAAAACCACAGGAGGTCAAGGCAGCATCACCATCAAAAACAACAAAGACTTTATTCTCCGCCACAACAGCAACATCAGCACTAACGCCACAGGAGAAGCCACCGGAGGCAAAATCAATATCAACACCGAAAACCTAGTCGCACTGGAAAACAGCGACATCTCCGCCAATGCTCAAGCCGCCTTCGGAGGCACTATCAACATCACCGCAGCAGGCATATTCGGCACAGAATTCCCTTTTAGGGGGAGGCTTTAAACCCAATTTTTCGGTAAATTCTAAATCTTTATCAAAAATTTTTAACTCCCTGTCAAATAAGGATGCCCAGAATTTTTTGGAGATTTTGGCGCAAAAAAAAGGGCTTAATCGCCCTGAAAATTAATTTAAGTTTGAACTATTTTTTGACAAATTACAAGAAATTTTCTGAAGTCAAGCCTATTACATTATTAAGTGTAGCTAGTACTTCTCCACTAGCAGTAACTGTTAATAATGTATTCCTACCATTTAGTACAAAAGTTAAATCAGTAAATTCTAAATCAGATAATACTATCTTATCGCCTCCTAGTTGAAAATCCATAATGGTATCACCACCAAGGCGACTAGCAAGTAGAAAAAGGTCACTGCCATTACCACCTATAAGGGTATCATTACCCTTACCACCTATAAGGACATCATTGCCACCATGACCGTCAAGGACATCATCACCCTTACCACCTATAAGGGTATCATTGCCATTCAAACCCCTAATCATATCATTGCCATTCAAACCCCTAATCGTATCATTGCCCGTACCACCTGTAAGGGTATCAAAACCATTACCACCTATAAGGAGATCATTACCCAATCCACCGTCAAAGATATCATCACCATTACCACCTATAAGGATATCATCACCATTACCACCTCTAACGGTATCAAAACCATTACCACCTCTAACGGTATCAAAACCATTACCACCCTCAAGGACATCATTGCCATCATTACCCCCAAGGACATCATCACCATCATTACCCACAAGGACATCATCGCTCAAACCACCCAGAAGGGTATCATTGTTATTACCACCGCTAAGCCTATCATTGCCCTTACCACCTTTAAGGACATCATTGCCAAATCCACCTACAAGGCTATCATTGCCATTACCACCTATTAAGGGTATCATCGTCCAAATTACCGTTAAGGAGATCATTGCCATTACCACCTATAAGGAGATCATTGCCCCTACCACTGTCAATGGTATCATTACCATCCAAACCTCTAATGGTGTCATTATCAGTAGTACCCGAAATACCATCATTTAAATTTGAACCAACAATATTAGCCATTCCGTGTTGTATGTTTGTAATTGATTAATTAACCATCACCTAAGTGTTTTGCTACCAATCAGTAACTATAATAAGGGTGATGCATTAACAAAAAAATATTAACAACACAATTGCTTCATTTTTCTCAGCTTGCGTTAAATTCAGCCAAAATGCTGACAATATAGCAATGAGCGCTGGTATATTTACAAATTGCAGGAGAGGCCAATGGGAGTGGGGTTGCAGGTAAAGTTATGGGATCAGATTAATATGGGCTTGGATTATGGAATTCCGTTGATTGATGTGGATTCGCGCGATCGCACTGCTCAGGAGGAGAGATTTTATTTTTCTGTGTCTTCTTCTGCTTTTTCGTTCTAGTAAATGTGGAATTGTCTGCGGTTGTCTGATAATTCGGTTCATTAGTAAAACTTTCCTGGACTAAATCCTGTAAATCTTTTTCCCAGGCTTTAATCTCAGGTGTTTTTGACGTAAGACCTTTTTCATTGTTTTTAGACTCTGGCTCATCTACTGTTTCTGTTTCTGAGTCAGGTTCTTGTTCTGGGTGCAAATAATTTCCTATTATCTCTTCAAGTAATTTTTCCGGCTTGACTCCCTGTCGTTTGGCCCGAGCTTTTAATTTGTCCCAGACATCTCTGGGTAGTTTTGCTGTAGCTAACGGGGATGCTGTTTCTCCAGTAATAGTAGTTTCTATGTAATTTGCTGTAATGGGTCTAGATTGATCCTTTGCTTTATCCAACACTTCTTGCCAACAACTCATAGTTTCATCAGTTTCCTCGCTGACTTGACTCACAGAAGTGGCTAATCTGGTAGCTTGAGATACGTTGTCTGGCAGCTCGGTAAATCCTTCCAGCATCAATGACCAAGATATTTGAGCAGCTTTAATGACTCGTTTGACGTAATAGACCGATTTTTTCAAACCTTTTACACAATATTGCCTAAAGGTTTTAAACCCTAAATTTTCATAAAGTTTATAAATCTGAAAAGCTCTCAAGGCCATGCCCTCTTTAATATAGGCATATCTATCGGCCAGCAGATCTATTTCCAGAGAGGCGATCGCATCATCGCCATTTTTCCAGGTTTCGTGCCAAAACAAATCGCAAAATTTATCTAGATGGCCATCGGCCCATTGGGGAAGTTCTGGGTCATTAAAAGGAATCTCGAATCCGTGGTTATATAAATTTCCAATCATCAGAAAGTAAGAAAAAGCGAGGTTAGTAAATAAGGGATGGAGTAAGGAGATCGAACTCCACCCCAAAAGATATCCATTAGATAGTCACTGAGAACAAGTGTGCTTAAGTGACACAAGCACTACTAGGTTTTAGCTGTTTGAACTGCTTTTTAAATATATAGAAGCTCATGGAGACAGATTAGTACAAGGACTTCAGGAAAATAACGAATATAAGTCAAAAGTCTTGGGAAAGATGGGTGCTTTAGAAGAAGAGGTAGTCAGGATTTTGAGTGGAGAAGCAGAACTTCTAGTAAGCGACAAAACAGAAGAAGAATAAACCCAGGGAGCCGATCGCAGCAATGTGGTCGGTATTTTTTCAAGCCAAAAATTAGAGAAGTGCTATACCGTGAATATTGGTGTCATAATTGTGGCCATGATTGGCCTAGTACAAATACTGTGAGGATTATTTTTGAGGAAATTTAATCAATATGCAGAATCTATTCAAAAAAATTTATCAATTTATTAGTAACAAAAATAGACTAAAGATTGAGATATTACAGTGGATAGCGATCGCTCTATTTGGTTTTTGTCTCAGTCTGGCAATTAATTTTTTATCTCCCATTTTAGCACAATCTTCTCCTTCTAGTTTAATTCAGCAAGGAGTCCAATTGTTACAGCAAGGAAGGGCGGAAGCTGCATTGGAAGTTTGGCAACAAGCAGAAGTTATTTATCGGAAAAATAACGATCGTATTGGCGAAATTAGAAGTAAAGTTAATCAAGCTCAAGCATTAACAAGTCTGGGATTTTATAGACGTTCTTGTGATACTGTGCTACAAGCATTTGGCAAGAATTTACAGTGTGATCGCTTGACTGAAAATGACCTCAAAAATGTTTTACCAAGATTTAATACATCAAATACTAACCTAAATTTTCAAGGGCTACAAAGCTTGGGAAATGGATTGCGTGTATTGGGTAAATTAGCTTTATCTAGAAAAGTTTTAGAAGCTAGTTTTCCATTGGTAAATTATCAAAATATCGAAGGTCAATTATTGTTAAATTTAGGAAATACAATTCTTTCTCAAGCTCAAGGTATTGCTAATTTTAGGCTGAGAGGAAAAGCAGAAAGACAAGCGATTATCCAAGGTTTATCTGATTATGAAAAAGCGGTGACTGTTTCTGATGAAGAATTAATTAAAATTCAGGCAACTATTAATCATCTTAGTCTGTTACTTGAATTAAACCGACAATGGCAGAAGAATTATGGGGATAATTGGCTGCAACCTTATGTACAATTTCAGATTGATACTTTACCTCAAATTATTCAAATTTTAAATAAAATTAATCCCTCTCCTAATTCAATTCAAGCAACAATTAAATTAGCAGAAATTTTGATAGATTTTGAGAAATAAACGCCAAATTAAGTTTAGCTCAACTACAGACTAATTTTGCAGAATTAACTTTACCAAATACTATTAATGAACAATTCTTAAATCAAGCAATTCAACAAGCAAAAATTATCCATAATTATCGTTTAGAAGCTTATGCCATTGGAATTCAAGGAAAATTGCATCAAAACATGGGAAAACTAGAAAATGCACTTAATTTGACAAATCAAGCCTTGGCGATCGCTCAAAAAATCTCTGCTTCAGATATTGCTTATCAACTCCAAGAACAATTGGGAGATATTTTTCTCCAACAAGAAAATTCCTCAGAAGCACTTTTGGCTTACAAATCTGCTTTTAATACCCTGCAAGTTTTACGACGCAACTTGGTAGCTTTAAATAGAGATATTCAGTTTGATTTTCAGGCAAATATTGAACCTTTATACAGAAAACTCGTAGCATTATTACTTCGGCCTGAACTTGGTTCAACTCAACCAAAATTGTCCAATATAAAAGCAGCTCAGAAGGTAATTGAATCTCTACAATTAGCAGAATTAGATAATTTTTTCCAAAATGCTTGTGTCAATGCTGAGGATATTAATATCGATGAAATTGATCAAAATGCAGCAGTTATTTATCCAATATTGTTAGATAATCAATTAAGTGTTATTCTCAAATTGCCGGGAACTGACAACTTTCGTTATGCTTCAGTGAGCGATCAAAACTTTGCAGCACAATTTAAGGAAACCTTATTTTATCTTAGAGTTTACATTACAACTATAAGAGGAATCAACAGAGTTAAGTTACCATCTAATCAACTTTATCAGTGGTTAATCAAACCCTTTGAAGCGGATTTGGAAATAGATTTAGAACGCGATAACAGTCAAATCAAAACCCTAGTTTTTGTTTTGGATGGGTTACTCAGAAATATTCCCATGTCTGTATTATATGATAGCGATCGCGAACGTTATCTCGTGGAAAGATATGCAATTGCAGTAGTACCGGGTTTGCAATTAGTCAATCCCAAACCCTTATTAAAGGAGCAGTTACGAGTATTAACTGCCGGAACAAGTCAAAAAGCACCTAGTTATGAATTGGAGGGTGTTAGTCCACTACCCAACATTCAACAAGAACTAGAAGCTATTGAAAAAACTGTACCAAAATCCGAAAAATTAGCAGATGAACAATTCACGAAAATTAACATTCAAGCTCAGATTAATTCTGAACCTTTTAACATCATCCATATTGCAACTCACGGACAGTTTAGTTCTAATCCAGATGATACCTTCATTTTAGGGTGGGACGAACGTATTAATGTTCGAGATTTAGACCTATTGCTTCAGACTAATAATTTGACACCATCGGAGCAAGCGATCGAATTATTAATTTTAAGTGCTTGTCAGACGGCATTGGGAGATACGCGAGCAGCATTGGGTTTGGCCGGAGTTTCCATTCGGGCAGGTGCTCGTAGTGTTTTAGGGAGTTTATGGAATGTTAATGATGCCTCTACAGCGGAATTAATGAAACAGTTTTATCAAGAATTATTGCAGTCTGGTAGTTCACAACTCAGAAAAGCGGAAGCACTGCGTCAAGTTCAAATGAGATTTATCAAAGGAGAAATAGAACCAAATGCAGATTACGATAAACCCTATTATTGGTCATCATTTATTCTTGTTGGTAATTGGTTGTAGTGCTTAAGGAAGAGGGAAGAGATCAGTTCTCGCGAACACTGATTTTTGCGAGATTAATTTTGATTTATCTATTGAACAATAGTTACAGCAGTTCTCGCGAACACTGATTTTTGCGAGATTAATTTTGATTTATCTATTGAACAATAGTTACAGCAGTTTTCCCGAACACTGATTTTTGCGAGATTAATTTTGATTTATCTATTGAACAATAGTTACAGCAGTTTTCCCGAACACTGATTTTTGCGAGATTAATTTTGATTTATCTATTGAACAATAGTTACAGCAGTTTTCCCGAACACTGATTTTTGCGAGATTGATTTTGATTTATCTATTGGACAATAGTTACAGTGGTTCTCGCGAACGCTGATTTTTCCTTTGATTAATTTTGATTTATCTATTGAACAATAGTTACAGCAGTTTTTACGAGCGCTAATTTTTCCTTTGATTAATTTTGATTTATCTATTGAACAATAGTTACAGCAGTTTTTACGAACGCTGATTTTTCCTTTGATTAATTTTGATTTATCTATTGAACAATAGTTACAGCAGTTTTTACGAGCGCTAATTTTTCCTTTGATTAATTTTGATTTATCTATTGAACAATAGTTACAGCAGTTTTTACGAACGCTGATTTTTCCTTTGATTAATTTTGATTTATCTATTGAACAATAGTTACAGCAGTTTTTACGAGCGCTAATTTTTGCGAGATTAATTTTGATTTATCTATTGGACAATAGTTACAGTGGTTCTCGCGAACGCTGATTTTTCCTTTGATTAATTTTGATTTATCTATTGGACAATAGTTACAGTGGTTCTCGCGAACGCTGATTTTTCCCTGGTTGATTTTGATTTATCTATTGGACAATAGTTACAGTGGTTCTCGCGAACGCTGATTTTTCCCTGGTTGATTTTGATTTATCTATTGGACAATAGTTACAGTGGTTCTCGCGAACGCTGATTTTTCCCTGGTTGATTTTGATTTATCTATTGGACAATAGTTACAGTGGTTCTCGCGAACGCTGATTTTTCCTTTGATTAATTTTGATTGATCTATTGGACAATAGTTACAGCAATTGATGTCTATTCTATAACAAGTATAATGGAATAGTAAATCAACCCAAATTTTGAAATGTCTGCATCTTTACCCCAAGGTTTTCCTCAACCTACTGATACTAATGTTATCGAAGTCAAAGAATATCGCCAGTCTGAGTTTATATCAAATCCAGTAGCATCGGTCTCATTAATGGATAATGGATAATGGATAATGGATAATGGATAATGGATAATGGATAATTACCTCTGGTTAAAACCGTTACGGAATTGAATATAAGGAAATATTATTTCTTCTCTTGGTCGATTGGATATGGCGCAGGTTTCCTCGCCATCCCACCCTACGGGAAGCTACGAAGATCGACCGCTGTCTTGGTTGATTGGATATGGCGAGGGGACCTCGCCATCCCTCAACCGCTTTTTTCCCCTTAAAAGGGGAGGCTTTAAACCAGAATTATTTAATTATTAATTAGTTAATTATTCGGTAATAAGATAGTTAATCAGAATTGAGCATTCAGAAGGGAAGAGAACTTAGAATTCTTTCTGCTCTGGGTAAAGATGAATTTTTTTTTATTCCAAATTAAGCGGATTTGATATAACCTTTTTTATCACTGTTTTTTGATCATTTTTGAGCGCAAATAACTGAGCAGTTACAAAATCCTAAAACAATTACAAATCAATAGACATCTCCAATAATAAAAAATGGTAGTCCTGCATAGTAATGGTATACAAGGAACAAGGGATACTTGGCACGGGAGCAAGATACTTGGCACGGGAGCAAGATGCTTGGCACGGGAGCAAGATGCTTGGCACGGGAGCAAGATGCTCCCACTGCCGTACCTCATAACAAAAATAATGCAATGCACTACAATTACAATACACTACCACTTAAAAAATAAAATCAATTACCGCACAGAAATTATCAATTCTTTCCCCCTACTCCCTACTCCCTCTTTTCTGGAGATGTCTGATACTTTTGACTTTTAACTTTTAACTTTTAACTTTTGACTTTTGACTTTTAATTTTCCCCGTAGCGACACTAGCTTCTCACCGAACCCAATAGAAACTCCCCAACGGAAGATTCTTCATAATAATCTAACCCTGTTATCTTAGCAAAATTATCTGAATCTCCAATTCCCAAAGCACAGGGAGCTAAGTGCATTCCCGTTGCCATCAAATAAAAGGTTTGATACAACACACCAACGTGCTTCAATATCAAAGCATAAGCAATTGATTCATATTTCCAATATAGTCGTCCAAACCTAGCAGTTATTACCAACAAAACTTGAGGTTGGTCTTGTTCGCCACTAGACTTGTAAGCATCCTCTATCAACTCTTCTACATCTGGATTCCAATCAGAAATTTGATACAGACAATGCTCCAAAGGTTGATAGTGATAGACTCCTGCTTCCAACCCTTGACAACGGTTAACCACTGGGTAAATTTCTAACTCATAAATTGCACCGCCACAAGGATAAGGACGATAGTTTAAATGGAACGTACCGAATTCCTCTGTTTCTATTGTTTCTATTTTCTTAATTCTGGCGCAACAATACAACAGTTTTCCTAATTGTTGCACCCGTATTGGTTGCTCGTCGTACTCCCGAATAGACTGGCGTAACTCTAATGCTTTTGTCAAGGGAATGTCAATTTGACTCAAATATTCTAAGTTGGGTTGCACCAATTTAATTACCTTGTCACTCATTGGTGGTTTCACAATGGGTAAGTGTTCCGTTTTACCAAAAAATCGCATTGTGCCACCAGAAGGGTTATTATGTCTTCCAAATCGAGAGCGACTGTGAAATAGCAAGTCGTGAAATTCCCAATACATGAGGGGGGTGGGTTCCGTTTCTGGTGATAACATTTGAGTTGCCATCAACAGTGCCAGGAATTTTTGGGCAATTTCTTCTGTAAGATCGGGAATATCTGTACTCAAACTGCTGGCGGTTTGTGGTTGAGATAATTTAGCAAGCAAAGCAGCACATCGCCAGTCTAATGCCACTATTTTACTTTGAGAAAGGGGGCATTCTATAATTGTTTCCCCTTGGTGTTGATGTAAATAGGCAAAACGGGATAAGGTAAATTTTCCTTTCAGTTGTTCAATTTCTGGAGACTCGAAGCGATATTTTTTTTCTACTATTGGGATAGCTGTTGCCAGGGGGAAAACGGAATGGCAAACCCAACCTGTATTTATTAATTTCTGCAATTCTGCATCAAATTTTTCTCCTGCTTCCTTGCCATCGGTTGCCACTACTAATGCTTTCAGTTGAGCGTAGGTTTTCTGCGAAGACTTGAGATGATTTAATGCCGATATCAAACCTGACTGGGGATATTCAAATATTACTTGGCGAGTTGGAGTTTCTTTTTTGAGTGCTGTCCGGACGGGAGCTTCTAATATGATTTTGTCATCTTGTTGGATAAGAGTGACTTCAGAAATTAGGGATAAGGTAAACATTGCAGTTATCAGTTATCAGTTATCAGTTATCAGTGTAGCACTACACACACCTCATATCAATTAACATTAATTAACCGCAATGTGAGGACGTTGCATAACAAAAATGCGAACGTCCCTACAAGGTTAGGGAAAGATTGTTGATTACACCAGAAGTCCAGTAGTGGACTGTTTCAGCTAAAATAGTGCTTTAGATGAAGTCAGGGCTAGACACGGATTTTGCCACGGATGCACAGATAGATGCACAGCTAAAAATTTGCCGAGCGCTTTTTTCATATCACTATAATATCATCAAAGCCAGTATAATTGTATTTTCAATATGGACAATAGTTACAGCAGTTTTCACGAGCGCTAATTTTTCCTTTGATTGATTTTGATTTATCTATTGGACAATAGTTACAGTATTTGTCGCGAGCGCTGATTTTTCCCTGATTGATTTTGATTTATCTATTGGACAATAGTTACAGTATTTGTCGCGAGCGCTGATTTTTCCCTGATTGATTTTGATTTATCTATTGGACAATAGTTACAGTATTTGTCGCGAACGCTAATTTTTCCTTTGATTGATTTTGATTTATCTATTGGACAATAGTTACAGTAGTTGTCGCGAACGCTGATTTTTCCCTGGTTGATTTTGATTTATCTATTGGACAATAGTTACAGTAGTTTTCGCGAGCGGTAAAGAGTATGCTAAATCAGGAATTGAGGATTATTGTGTGTTGGATGTGAACCATCGTCATATCATGTCCGGTAGCATCGTTTGTGTATAGAATTAGGTTGAAATTGTAAAAAAACTTCTGCCTTCTGCCTTCTGCCCCCTGCCTTCCTTCAACCAAAGTCTAATTATTCAACCGGACATGATATCAGTTGTATGTGTACCGACAACCAAGTCAGTTGGGATATCAGCAGGAGATGACTTTAGGAGAGGAAGAGGCGTTGGCGGAGCCTAGCGGCAGCTACATCGCTCCTCTGGCATTTCCTCTCGCTAATATCATGTTCCCCTCCGGGGGAGCTACGAATTGCGGATCATCAGTTATAAAAAACCTTCTGCCTTCTAACCTTGCTCTTTCCCTTCTGCCTCTCTTGGTGCGCATTCCCTCTCTTGGTCGGCATTCCCTTGCGACTGGCGTCGTCGCGGGGTCCGACCGCTTGCGTCTGACGCCGACGCGGGGTCGCACCGCTTCTGCCCTCTGCTTCCTGCCTTCGGTCCACAGATATTATAAGTATTCAACCGAACATGATATAAGATAGTAGTTGGAGAGTTGTTACGACCTGTGGAGTAACCTAATATTAGTTTGAAGCTTTCAACTTCGCAATAGAGCAATAAAACCTGCCTGTTCAAAATGCCGATCATAAGCAAGTGCTTCTAAAATATTGTATTCTTCCATTATTTTAAAAGAAACACAATCTGTAAGACTCCATTGTTTATCTATTCTTTCTTTATACAACAATAATCCTTCTTGAAATTGACTACTTGTTTGCTTAACTACCGTAAGATTAGGGTGTTTATAAATATTTTCAATCAACTCTATGGCAGCTTGACGAAAAAAATCACCTCTCTTAGAAAAATCATTTAATACTTCTGTTAATACCATCTCACTTGTAAAAATATGAACGGGGGCAATTGCTTCTGATACTTCTTGTACTTTTTGATGTAGGTCATCGCGAGGATTAAGCAAAGCCACCCAATATCCTGTATCTGCAAAAACTTTTCTCAATCTTCCTCTCCTAATGTTTGATACAAATCAAAGTTTTTCGATAGGTCTTGTGGTACTTTTTCCCATTCCTCTTGAGGGATTTTAGCACCTATTTCTACGGCTATTTTCCAAATAGGATTTATATCTGTTTTATTACTACCAATATTTGCAGATTGGCTAGTTGTGAAATTAGAGTTTTTTTCCTGAGTTATTTGTCTTACTTGACAGAGAATTTTTTCTAATAACCATAGTTTATCATCTAATGATAAGTTATGAATAGACTTTTCTAACTCTAATAATTTTGGTGATATCATAATTAATAAAATCCGTTGAAAATTATCTGACCAAAATTATAACATGAATAATTGTGGTATTTGATCTGAAATCCGGCCTGGTGGCTTTTTAAAGATATATTAAAAAATTTAGCTATAATTTTAATAAAATATTTGATAAATAACAAAGGTATCGCAATCCCTAAAATATTCAACAATCCTACCTAATAGTAACCATGACAAATCAAATAGCTCAAATGTCAGTAACGCGGATGCAATTAAATTTACTTGTGTTTAATCCAACTAAAGAGGAGATTGTAAAATGGAAATAGAGAAATATAGAAAACTAATTAAGTCTATTGTCGAAAAACATTCTGAAGGCGATAATGACGATGGAGAAGTAGAAAGTCAAATTGCTTTCGACCTGGAACGCGATCGCTATCTGATGTTTCATGTCGGATGGTGTGGAGAAAGACGAGTTTTTGGATGTGTTATTCATATTGAGATTAGGTCAGGGAAAATTTGGGTTCAACGAGATGGAACTGAAGTAGGAATAGCTAGGGAGTTAATTGAAGCGGGGGCGCCTAAGTCTGATATTGTACTAGGATACAGGTCGCCTTATATGCGTAAATTTACAAACTTGGGGACGGTTATAGCTGAAGTAAGAAGTTAAATTGAAGAAGGCAGGAGGCAGGAGGTAGAAATTCAAAATTCACTCATGCAAAAGTCTAAAGTAAGAAGAGGGCGATCGCTCTATTTCAAGTCAAAAGTTAAAAGCGAGTGCTAATTGGCGAGGTCTCCTCAGAATGTAAGACGCACTCAAGACAGTCAAAAGGCAAAAGTAAGAGGTAGGGATAGATTTGGTTGTGTGAAATAAAGGCTAAAAGTAAGATTTAATCTCAATGCTTTTAGCCTTTATGTTTTTTTTGTTGCACAGAAATAAGGAATTTGTACTTTATTTTTATGTTTACTATATAACAATTCCTGTGATGGTGAGATACAAAATTAGTTGGTTTTAATGAAGTGATTTTTTACTGATAACTGATAACTGAAATAGCGATCGCTCCATTTCAAGTCAAAAGTCAAAAGTTAAAAGTAAGAAATAGGTAGGGGCGGGTTCCACCCGAAATTAATCGTTCTCAACCAACATTTAAGTAAACCCGCCCCCCACCTCACCACAACAAATAGGCGATCGCTACCAATTAACTCAAAAGCAAAAGTCAAAAAAAAAAAAGACTTAAGTCTTGAACGCCTCCTGTCTCCTGCCCTCTGCCTGCAAAGATTTGTAAATGCCTCTTGTCAACAACCGACAAATTGTGTAAACTACTGAAAAACCTATTCTGGAGAAAAAATAACAATGGGTAAAAAGAATATCAAGCCCTCTATCAATCAGCCTGTAATCCGCACTCATGTTGCTAAACCTGCTCTCGAAGGACTGACAGAAGAAAGCCTGACCAGCACCCATCATAACATAGCAGCAAAAGGGGTCTCCCCACAGGGTTGCATTCCACTGCAATGTTCTTACGACGGAGACGACGCAGAATAATCTCAGAATATCACACAAATATTCGCTCATGTCAAAAACCTTTTTCCTCCTCCTTCGCCGGTCTATTAGCTTCAACAAATTGATTCACTACCCTTGCTAGTTCTTCGTTTGACCATATCTGGCACGGCAATTTAAGTCAAAAGGCAAAAGGCAAAAGGCAAAAGTAAGAGGAAGGAGAGATTTGGTTGTGATGAAATAAAGGTTAAAAGTAAGAGTTAATCTCAATGCTTTTGGCCTTTATCTTTTTTTTGTTGCACAGAAATAAGGAACACGGCGATCGCTCCCAATTAATTCAAAAGTCAAAAGTAACAAAAGTCAAAAAATTGGCAATTGTAGGGGCGGGTTCCACCCTAAATTAATGGTTCTCAACCCAAATTTAGATAAACCCGCCCCCACGCTAGCATAAAACAGAAGCGAACGCTCTATTTACCTATTCGTTTGCTGCCTTTAAAACCTCTGTATACAGTTGACTACTCACCCGAAAGTTAGCTTGGGTAATCAAATCATTCATTATAGGTTTAACAAAAGGAATTAATCCTTGTTTTTTGCCACTCAGCAGCACCCCTAATACTCCTGTAATTTTTAATCCCTGCTCTATGGCAACTTTTCTCCCTAAACGTTCATCTATCACGAGCCGTGTTGCATTAACTTCTAGGGCTAAAGCGATCGCCTCTGCCTCTCCTAAGTTAATAAATTTTCTTAACTCAATGGCAACCTCTTGATTTTGTAAAGGCTGCATTTTCAGCCATGTTGCTCCTCTTACTGCTCTAATCACAATTTCTCCTGCTCCTTTATCGTTGTTGCAGAAGCTTGAGCTGCCCTACTTTGGCTAAATTAGAAATGGGGGAAGTGTTGCTGACAATAATCATCGCCAGCCTTCTTCTTGTAACGTTTTGAGGTCTTCTTGGAATTCTGCTACGTCGTAATGGACACAAATTCCACGATCGCTGATTAATTTCTGAAATTGCATTCGGTGTATTCCTAGTAATTCACTAGCTTTACCTAAGCTGATTTTTTCTTGTTGAAAAAGCATCATCACAATTTCCACTATATGTCTTCCTTTTGGCATGGGTTTTTGAATAATTTCTCCATTGATGTATTCATGTGCAGGTTTTGTTTCTGGGAGTTGCAGAAATTCTTGTAATGTCAGTGGTTTAGAGATTGATTGTGTCATTCAGATCGCCGGCAAAACGGTATGATACCAATTTTAAAAAAGAAATATTACAAATAATAAGGGCGATAAAAAGATTTTACAAAAGTACACAAAAATATATTTTCTGGTTTTTCAGCAGCAAGTTGAGTTGTAATATAAGGCAAAAGTCAAAAGGCACTCATTCAAAAGTAACAACAGCCGAAAATTTGGCAATTAGGTAGGGGTGGGTTCCACCTTAAAATATGGTTCTCAACCAACATTTATATAAACCCGCCCCCCACCTCACAGTAACAAATAGGCGATCGCTCCCAATTAAGTCAAAAGTCATGCATTCAAAAGTTAAAAGTTAAGAATAGGGCGATCGCTCCATTTAAACTCAAAAGTTAAAAGTCAAAAGTTAAAAGTGACAAAAGCCGAAAATTTGGCAATATGTAGGGGCGGGTTCCACGTTAAATTAATGGTTCTTAAACAACTCAATCGATAAACCTGCCCCCCACCTCACGGCAACAAATACGCGAACCCTCCCCCATCAAGTCAAAACTTAAAAGTAACAACAGTAGAACTAAATTGAAGTCTTGAATCTCCTCCTGCCTGCTTCATAAAACCGACATAAAACGTCACATAGCGTTATATTTTAATGTTTACTTCCTGCTTTCCTACGGAATGCTACGCAAACCACCGGAACTGTCGGCAGCACTCCGTCCACAGGCATCAACGGTCAAGCCGACCGCATTTCTTAAATTAATACTTGCGTTC
>NZ_JAAHGM010000090.1:0-23441 GCF_010692625.1 Okeania sp. SIO2C2 | reverse complement strand
GACAGGAGACAGGAGACAGGAGACAGGAGACAGGAGACAGGAGACAGGAGACAGGAGACAGGAGACAGGAGACAGGAGACAGGAGACAGGAGACAGGAGACAGGAGACAGGAGACAGGAGACAGGAGTCAGGGGAATTGTAGAGGAGGTAGTCGGAAAAATTGTAAGAGTGATTTTTCTGCCATAATCGCCCCAAAACACTAGCTTTTTGAGCTTGAGCGACCGAAAAGCTTGCACTTTTTCAAGGCAAAAAAAGGCTCAAACCAATATCAGTCAATGCTTTGATCTTTAATCAGCAAGCCCTAAATAAACCCAACAAGTTTGGGGCGGGTTTTAGGGCTAAACTGGAAATATCAAGGCTTTCGATAAACCCGCCCCTACAATTTTTTTAACGTTTAATTAGAGCTACCTACTTATCATCTTTCAATCCTGTTTTACTTTTGTCATTCAATTACTTTTTATAGCTTTTAATTGTTGGCGGAATTCCTCTAATTTTTGTTTATCCTCAGCAGTCATATTTTCCTTATTTTCCAACTCTAAAATCTTTTTAGCTAGATCTAATTCCCGAATCGGATTCCAAGTTTTATCATTTGCTTGAGCAAAGCCAGACCAACCATGAGGTTTTAGAATTGCAGCATTTTTATAGTTATAGAAAAAGTTACGAATTTTCTGTTTTAAATCTGCTGACAAATCTTGACGATAAGCAATTGGGTCGCTAGGAATTAAAGTAGAAGTCCAGATAGTTTCTATATTAGCTCTTGCTTTTGGATTTGTTTTTTGGAGTCGGTCTAAAGCTTCATTATTATTAGTAGCTACATCTACTTGATTATTGGCTATTGCTAAAGCTGTTGCTTCGTGACTACCGGAAAAAATTAAGCGTTTAAATGCTTTTTTCGGGTCAACTTGATTTTGAGCAAAAACATAATAACTTGGTACTAAAAAACCGGATGTAGAGTTCGGGTCATTAAAAGCAAAAGTTAAATTACCTGCATTTTTAATTACATATTGATCGCCTCCCATTGCTTTAGCTTCAGCAACTATAGGATTACTTTTGTTAGTAATTAAATGAGAGTAATAACCTTTACCACCTTCTGTATCTACTACTTGGGCAAAAGCCTCAGCTTTAGAGCGTTTTGCTGCTTCAATATAGGATTTTCCTCCATACCAAGCTAGGTGGACATCCCCAGTTCGCATGGCTTCAATTACTGCTACATATTGAGTCACATAAAATGCTTTAACTGGTAAACCAATAGAATCAGAAAGTGCTTTGATAAATGGTTCCCAAATTGGTCTTTGATTGCTTTGAGATTCTGTGGAAATAATTCCAAATTTTAGTTCTTTTACCTGAGCTAATGTTTGGGGTGAGAAAGTTAAATTAGCTAATTTTGCTCCGGCTAAGGATAGAGCAAATAGAGATGAATTTTTAACAAATTTACGTCGATCCATGGTGTTCTTTTCTCTGGAAATATTAGTAGTTGTCAGTTATAGTTTGGTACCAATCAGCTTTTGTGTTTTTTTACAGACAGATTTGTCCGTCAATCGATTATCCTATATTAATGTTAAGCCTTGGTTAAGCTCCCTTTCGAGAATTTTTGAGTTAGAAATTGGCGATCGCTACGAGATAAATAGTAGCTATTAAACAGCTATAGCTCAGTAGCAATGAGCTTTTGTTTTTTCAGAGACAGCTCAATTTGTCTAATACATTATTAGAGTGCCGCTACGCGGAAGTTAAAAGTCAATCATTTTTGATTTGTAATTGTTTTAGGATTTTGTAACTGGTCAGTTATTTCCACCATCCTCAACTAGATTAATGTTAAGCCTTGGTTAAGCTCCCTTTCGAGAATTTTTGAGTTAGAAATTAGCGATTGCTACGAGATAAATAATAGCTATGAAACAGCATCATCGCAATAATTTTAGGCTATCAAGTTTTGCTGATTTTATTGACTGTTAATAATTGAAAAATGACACTTAATTAGACTTTTTGAGAAATAAACTTTATAGCAGTATGAGCTGCTATATAATTTTTTTTATGCAGTTAAGGTATTTTCTGAGCAGCTAGGAAAAATTATATCAGGCACGCTTTAACGAAAAAAAAATCCCACCATAATCTTAAAGTTTGGTAGAGAATAATGTTAATTAGTTGTTAGCTGAAAGGCTGGAAATAACTAACTCTAATAATTAAGAAAATGCAGTTCTATCTAGTTGGTCTAATTGGTGAATAAATTCTATTTCACCAGATTCTATTCCGTCTTGGTAAATTACTTTCTCGCAAATATAAAAGGCTAAGTGCTTTTGAGAGGGGTCTAAAGACCGCAAGGCATCCAAACCAGAATGAAGAGCTGCTTCAGAATGGTTTGCAAATCCTTGATTCTCAAAAGTCTCTATACAGCGGTCCAGTATCTCTCTTACCTGCTCTTGTGGAGTGTTCAACAGATCGGAACCCATCTCCACAATTAAGTTTTTTTCCTGGTCACTGGCATGACCATCTACAACAGAGGCCAGGGCAGCCAATTGGATAATATTGTTAACAGTATCAGAATTCATATTTTTCTCCATGAAAGTGATGGGAGAAGTGGTTATTTGTTGGGGTAATTACATCAATAACTAACCAATCTCCTTACTACTCAGACTAAATCAAAATTATAAATTTTCAGTTAATTCATTCATCAATATTTAGATTTTGCAGAAAATATTCCGATGACAATTAAAAATTATGGCGTTGGTAATTGGTAAGATGATTTTCTACTAGGGGTGATACCCATCACTCACTTTGGTAAAATATTTAGAGGTATCAGAAACAGACTACTCTTAAAGTTTCATCTCTTGATTTACCAAGGCAAAAATTATTATTACTTCTAATAAATTAATTTTTCCTATTGTCGTTAAGATGTTTTATTTCACAAGTCATATAAAGCACATTTTATTAGGAATAAATAAATATAGTATAAAAGTCGAAGCAAAGGGTAGCGGACATGCATTAGATTCCACCAAGGGTGAGGTACACCCCGAAGCGGGCAAGATGCCCGCACTTGCATTCATTCAATTGTTAATCTCTGTACTTCATATACTTAGAATCTGCTTGCTGTATCAAAAGCTTAAAACTCAGACAACGCCAGATTTTTCCTTCTTGCTTATTGCTTCTTCCTTCTTTCTTCTGCTATATAAAAAACTCTCCACCATAATCTAAAATTTAGTAGAGAATAATGTTAATTACTTGTTAATTGAAAAACTGTAAAAAGTTAATTCTAATAATTAAGAAAATACCAATCTGTGTAATTGGAAAAAGAATCTCATTTCAGACTCTTTTACTTCTTTGTCTATGTGAATTACTTTATAGCAAATGTGAAAGGCTAGATGCTTCTCAGAATCTGTTAAAGGCTTTAATGCCTCCAAAGCAAAATTAAGTGCTGTTCCAGGATTGTTTGCAGCACCTTTAGATTGATAAATTCCAATACATAGGTTGATAAAGGGTCTTACTTCATCTGGAGAAGTTCTCAACAGATAGGAACCATCATCAACAATGAAGTTCTTTTCTTGTTCAGAGGCTTGACCATCTACAACAGTAGCTAGCGCAGCCAATTTTAAAATATTTTCAGCAGTAGGATTCATAATTCCCTTCCATTAAAGTGATTAGAGAAGTGGTTATTCATTGAGGTAATTACATCAATAACTAACTAATCTTCTTACTACTCAGCCTAAATCAAAATCATCAATTTTCAGTTAATTCACTTATCAATATTTGGCAAAAAATATTTCGATGACAATTAGAAATTCTCATAACTTCCGGTCAACTAATTTTTCCTATTTGTAGTCAAATAATGTTTTCTCAAAAATATAAATAATATATAAAATTTTATTACTTCTAAGTCAGTATTTTGATATAGTAATTATTTATATTTATTTATGCTAATATAATTAGATCTCTTGCCAAAGTTCCAAGAATGAAAATCAATCAAAATCAACTCAAAAATTACCTTTGATTCCTCTAATCACAGCCATTTATTATCTGCTAACCCACTCATAAATCAATAATTATTAAATCTCAAAAAATCAGTAAAATTATTAACTATAAATACCTAAATTATATTTTTAGTGTTTCTCTATACATTGCTATAACTAAAATTATCTCTTGGGCCGAGGTTTATTTACCAGGAGCTGGTTGGGTTGTTCTAGACCTCACCTCTGGTTTTTTGACAGCAGAAAATCACATTCCTCTGGTCTGTACTCCCGAACCCACTGCAGCAAACCCAGTAAGAGGCACCACCGAACCTTCCGAGTCTAACCTGGAATTTTCCGTTACTGTTTCTCGCTATCAAGAAAAACCCAGACCTACCAAACCTTATACCGAAATGCAATGGCAAAACATTAACAACCTTGGTCGGGAAGTCGAGGAAAAACTAAGACGTTTGGGTTTGGGGTTAACCACCGGAGGGGAGCTAACCTTCATTTCTATTGATGATTTTGAATCACCCCAATGGCGAGTAGAAGCGTTGGGAGATGACAAGCGACGCCTTGCGGGAGAGTTGTTAGACCGTCTGGAAAAAAGATTTGCCAAAAGTGGAGGGTTATTACACTATGGTTTAGGCAAATGGTATCCCGGTGAAGCTTTGCCAAGGTGGTCGTTAGGATGTTATTGGCGCAAAGATGGGGTTCCTATTTGGGGCGATCGCTCTCTCATTGCAGAAGATAGTAGAGATTATGGTCATACTGGGAAGGAAGCAGAAATTTTCATAGTTTTGGGAACAACCTTATCATCGAGATTTAATTCGCTGGGGTACGATGTTGCACGACCGCTTTATGTTGCCTCATTATATTGGGGAAGATTTGCAAAAGGTAATTGAAGATTTACAGTCAGCGGGTTTTGAGTTTGAATTTGAGTGGTTTACGCCGTTTCTTCATTCCCAGTAGACAGTAATATTTCCCGAATCTCAGAATTAGTAGCAAATTTGTTGAATACTGCCTTTTGCATAATATCATATTTTACCTGTTCCCAATCTGAACGTAATGGGCGTTTGCGATCGCCTCCCAGATTTGCTGCTTCTCCTGGTGTTGCTGCTAAACGAATTTCATCAGCATCAGGCATACCTGGAAATTTTTGAGCTTGAAAATAAAGAAAAAATTTTTTTTGAGTCAATCCTATCAGTTTTAAAGGAGAGGTAATTGTTAATTATTAATTATTAATGATTAATGATTAATTGTTGAACTTACCAGGTGACTCGATCGCTTAACTTATCTAATATTTGAGGTCCAATTCCAGACACTTGGTCTAGGTCAGCTAAAGATGTAAAAGGTTTATTTTGTCTAGCTTGAATAATCCGCTCTGCTAATTTTGGTCCAACACCAGGTAATGTTTCCAATTCTTTAGCAGTAGCTGTATTGAGATTAATCTTAGTGTTAGTATCTATTGTCGGATTTTCAGTTTCTGTTAATAGATCGCCACATTCTTTTTGTTGTTTCTCTACTTTTTTAATCAACCAGGATGGTATACCCAGAGTAGCTGTTTGATAAAGTCTTTGAAATTCACGGTCAAAATGAGCTGCTACTGTAGAATTTTCAATTATCAATAAAGTTTCATCGTTGTTTTTATTAGCTGCTTCAGTCCAATTGTGAGAACCAGTTATGACAATCGAATTATCAATAATTCCGAATTTGTGATGCAGGCGATCGCCAGGGAGTAAATTTGGTACTCCTACTGTAAAAATTGGTTTCTCCCAAGTCCGATTATCTGCTTCATATTTACATTTATTAGCCAAGGCAATACCCATCATATCTAATCCTTCACTATAATAGCGATAGGCAAAACTTGGATCGATTAAACCTTGAATTAATACTCCTTTTTTAGATTGATTTTCTAGAGTATTAACTAATGGTTGTGATGAAAATACAAAGAGGGATAAATCAACAGATTTTTGTGCTAATTCTAATGTTTGATTAATTAAACCATTGGTACTTTGCTGCCAAGATTTAGTATTAGAAATAGGAGAAAACTTTACTGCCACTTTCGTATCTCCAATAAATATTTGTCTGACAGGTCTAAATGGTTTTTTCACGCCAAATTTACTATCCTGTTTTCTACCAGGTCCGTCTCCCCATAAGAGATTAAATTCTTCTGTGAACAGTTCAGCTAATTCAGAACTTTCTATTTTTAAAAGATTATTAGCATTTCCTCTACTCATAGATTCTGAAAAATCTCCATGAATACTGCTATTAGTAAAATTAGCTGAAGTAACAATAATAGTTTGACCGTCCACAACCACAAATTTGTGGTGCATAAGGCCACTACCCTTAGAACCATCGGCAGTGTCATCAATCAAGGGAACCCCTGCATTAGTTAAGATCACAAGAGCATCACTGCCGTTAATTTCATCTTGACTAAGATAACCATCCATGTTATTGTCAGCAAGCTGAAAAAATTCTATGTAGCGTTCGTGTTCCCGTTCAGATAGTTGAGTTACTTCAAATTCAGTCAAGCTTCCCCAAGAACGATTGTAGGTGTTTTCAATAATTACTCGTACCTTTATCCCTGCTTGATAACGTTCGACCAAAGCTTGAGCAATACCAGGTAAACGTAACTCTTGAACCGCCACATCTACACTAGAAGTAGCATTAGCAATAGTATCAATGATTATTTCCTCAAGATTATCTCCCAACCTAGTTTGCTGGCGATCGGACTCAGTATAGGTTGAAGCTTGGGACTGATTAAAATAAGCTTCAATTAAGGGGTATTGTGGTAATTGGGGAAGATGAGGAACTAACTGCTGATTTGTATTCTGACAAGCAGTGAGACTCAGAACCAATAGTAAAATATAAACAAAGCGCAGTTGAGTAGAAAAAAATAGCACTGATTTAAGGAAAGCCAATATCCTATTAGTTAGGGTGAGATAGTTCACAAGGGTAGGTTTTTTACTTTCTAATTGTGACAAGATTTGGAGGAAAAGGAGGACAAAGAACGACACTGATTTATAATACTTATGCAGTGGCCTAAATCTTAAATATTCTTGTTGCTTATATTTGAATCTTAAAAAATATTGATGTTGAATATTGTGTCATAATGGCCGATAATGTTAAATTGAAAGTGGACTATAACCCTACTAAAGTGTAATTAAGTAGTTTGTAGATTTTTTAATTAGGTCTGGAAAAAAAAATATTTAACGATGACCAAAACTGATAGAACTTGGTAAAAGCTAACTTTGCTGTTTTATGCCGAAAAGAAAAAGGACTTTTCCGTGTGGCCATAAGGGATATGGGAGAAAATGCCATCGTTGTGAACAACAGGAGATGGCACAGCAAAGAGTTGATGAAAAAATAGCAGAAAAGCGAGAAAAAAAGTTAGAATGGGAAGCTTCTTTCGATGGCGATTTGATAGACTTGAGGGGTTTACCAGACTATGTAGTGGTTAAAGCCAGGTCAATTATTTCTGCATTAAATGATAATCAAAGCTATCGAGAATTTGGAGGTAAACGGCTCCGCCATAATCGTTTCATAGTAAGTATACCTGTTACTCGCAACTATAGAATGATTTGTCAAGATTATGGTAATTTTGTCATACCACAGAAAGTTATGTCACATGAAGATTATAATGTTTGTAAACCTAAGTAGCTATTCAACAATTAATAATTAATAATTGCCTCTCCTTGAAAACAAGAGGATTAACGAGACAGGAAAATTTTTTCTTATCTTGCTATCATGGATATTGCTCTGAGACCTCGCTATTCCTCGACCGCTTTTTTCTCCTTTAAAGGAGAGGCTTTAAACCTTAATTATTCGCTAACTTTTTAGAATTTAACTATTAAAAGTATAGAAATATCTGAGTTACAACAGCCACATTAAAAATAATTCATATATATAGCAGTCCTATTAGAATTTTTAAGCAAATATCTGGGAATTTACAGAGTAGATATATCGCGTAATTTTGTCTGACTACTTAAACAATTTTTATTTACTTTTTCACTCCTTTATCTCAAAAATTCTGTGACAATATTTTGATTATATTGTAGAAGTTAATGATAAAAACGGATAGAAATGATGCAAATTTATCTAGACTACAGTGCCACAACACCAACAAGGCCAGAAGCAATTGCGGTTATGCAACAAGCTTTTACCCAACAGTGGGGTAACCCATCTAGCTTACATACATGGGGCCAGAGGTCGGCAACATTAGTAGAGAGGGCAAGAATAAAAGTGGCTAATCTGATCGATACAGTGCCAGAGTCAATTATTTTTACTTCTGGGGGGACTGAAGCTGATAATATGGCAATCATGGGCGTGGCACGTTGCTATGAAAAACCCCAACATATCATTATCTCTAGTGTAGAACATTCTGCAATTTCAGAACCAGCAAGAATGTTAGAAAATTGGGGTTGGCAAGTTACAAGATTACCTGTCAATAGACAAGCAAGGGTAGATCCAGAAAAACTACAAGCAGCATTACAAGCAAATACAGTTTTAGTATCAATAATTTATGGTCAAAGTGAAGTAGGCACTCTCCAACCTATTGAGGAACTAGGTAATATTTGTCGTTCTCATGGGGTTTTATTTCATACTGATGCCGTTCAGGTGGTAGGACGTTTACCAATAGATGTACAAAAACTGCCAGTAGATTTATTATCTTTATCAAGTCATAAAATTTATGGTCCTCAAGGTGTGGGGGCGCTTTATATCAGAGAAGGTGTAGAGCTAGTACCGATATTGACTGGTGGTGGCCAGGAATTGAAATTACGTTCTGGTACTCAGGCCGTAGCAGCGATCGCTGGTTTTGGAGTGGCAGCAGAATTAGCTAATGAGGAAATGACGACAGAAAGATTAAGGTTAATAAGATTGCGCGATCGCTTATTTGAACAGATGGCACAAACTCTTTGTGTAATTTATACTGGGGATCGATGGCACAGACTACCTCATCACGTTAGTTTTTGCATTGTTCCCCCAGAAGTTGGAACAGGGGAAACGGAAGATAACATTACAGGTAAAACTTTGGTGCGACAGTTAAACCTAGCTGGAATTGGTATTAGTGCTGGTTCAGCTTGTCATAGTGGAAAAGTAACTCCAAGTCCAATATTACTCGCAATGGGGTATACAGAAGATGTTGCAACTAGAGGTATTCGTTTAACATTGGGACGAGAAACAACGGAAGCAGATATTGATTGGACAGCAATAGTACTGAAACAAATTTTGGAAAGACTGATACCTAGAAAACTTGCTATTGTGAATTAAAAATAAATATAGCATTTCAGGAGTCAGGAGTCAGGAGTCAGGAGTCAGGAGGAAAGAAGAAGGACAAGGAGAATAAAGTTTTTTTATAGCTAATTAAACGGATATGATATGAAGTATCAATGATATCATGTCCGTTGGGGCGCGTTTGTGTAAACCCAAGCATGAATATATGAATATATATAGCAAATTGAAGTTTTTTCTTGCTCTTAACTTAAGCCTTCCTACCTCTTGCCTCTTGCCTCTTCCTTCTTCCTTCTTCCTTACCTTCGCGCTTACAATACTGATGCTACCGGACATAATCTGACAAATAATTTTGTCTTACTCTCTCTCTGTAGGCAAGGAATTAGGATATATATATTGTGATCGCTTTATTCAAAGTAAAAGTAGTACAAATTTCAACTATATTAATTATTCCCAATATGATTTGTTCAATGGGAGTATTTAGTCTTTCATAACTTTTGTTATTTTGGAACTTAGTATTAATGTGCAAAAAATACTATTACTTAATATCAAGCACATTAGTCAAAAAAGTAGTAATTATCTTTTTCTTTCTGAGTTTAACACCCCGCCGTCTACAGGGTGTTTACAATTGGTTGTAGCTTGAGTTCCCATTCACTTTTTCCTCCTTCCTTCTTCCTTTTTCCTTTTTCCTTATTCTTTCTTAAACAAGTCTAAAAATATTATATAATTTGAATGGTAATTTTCAATTTGAACTAAGATTAACAAAGAAAATATACCAATAACTCATAGTCTCAAAATTCGGAGAAAAAAATTGAAAAATCAACAACAAAGTTTACAAACATTAATATTAGCAACTGTGTTATCATTCGTATTGCTAATTGGCTTCAATTCCTTTGTAATTATTAATCCTGGTCAAGCTGGTGTTATTAGTATTTTAGGTAAAGCTAGAGATGGCGCTCTCTTAGAAGGCATTCACTTTAAACCTCCTTTGATTTCTCAAGTTGATATCTATGATGTGACTGTACAAAAGTTTGAAGTTCCAGCCCAAAGTTCTACAAAAGATTTACAACAATTATCAGCAAGTTTTGCAATTAACTTTCGCTTAGACCCCGTGCTGGTAGTAAAAATTAGAAGAGAACAAGGAACTCTACAGAATTTAGTTGCGAAAGTAATTGCACCACAAACTCAAGAATCTTTTAAAATTGCTGCAGCTAGAAGAACTGTTGAAGAAGCTATTACTAAAAGGGAAGAATTGAAAGCAGACTTTGATAATGCTTTAGGTTCTCGTTTAGATAAATATGGCATTATTGTGTTAGATACTAGCGTAATTGATTTAACATTTTCTCCTGAATTTGCTAGAGCAGTTGAAGAGAAGCAAATTGCTGAACAAAAAGCACAACGAGCAGTATATGTTGCTGAAGAAGCAGAACAAGAAGCTCAGGCAGACATTAACCGTGCAAAGGGTAAAGCAGAAGCTCAAAAACTATTAGCTGAAACACTAAAAGCACAAGGTGGTGAGTTGGTTTTACAAAAAGAAGCGATCGAAGCTTGGAAAGCAGGTGGTTCTCAGATGCCTAAAGTTTTAATTATGGGAAATGAAAAATCTCAAAGAGTTCCTTTTATTTTCAATCTTGATAATTTGGATGAAAATAAATAGCAGGGAATAGGGAACAGGGAATAGGGAACAGCGAAAAACATTGGCGTTGCTGAGTGGTAATGATTTTTAGATTAAGTATCAACGCTAAACATCGGTTTTTCAATTTTACCTTCAGTTACTTAACATTACATTTCAGCAATGCCAAAGCATTTCCCTGTCTGAGGTTCATTATTAGCATAAGTCCTAAGCGACTTGTTCCTTGCTATAAATTAAAAAATTAAAGTATAGGAGGATATTTTTTTCAAGAAATCTTTTAGTTAACTGTTTCTAATTCTGACGCACGCAGACGAAATTATACACCATTTGTAGGAGTTAACGGCCGTTAACCCTATATTTGGTGACTATGTGTAATACCAATTTGAAAAAAGAATGTTACGAATAGTAAGAGCAATAAAAAGACAAATGCAGGAGATATTCCTTTGACTAAAAAGGTAATTTACGCCCTAAAAAATGGTATTAAAGCTATTCCCATACGACTCCTGACTCCTAAGAAATACCCTAGATATTTGTGGCAAACATTTATCAATTTGGTATAAGTCCTGACTACTTTAAAAGTTCTGCAAATAACAACTATTCAACTAAAATTTGAGCATCAGATGAAGTTTCTTCTGCTGGAGTTGGTGAAGCTGTTGCCTCTGTTTCTGGAATCACAATTTGCTTTTTAGGCTTTTTAGAAGGTTTATCAAGCTCTTCAAGTGGAGTTGATATGGGGAATGATTTTTTGCTCTCCTTCTTAGAAGGTTTATTGAGTTGTAGACCAGAAGGTGACTCAGTTGCTTCCGGTTCTTGTATGGGTGCGGGTAACTCAGTTGCTTCTGGTTCAGAGCTAGGAATAACTTTAGGTATAGGGTTAACTAAATTAATATCTAGCTTATAGTCGGTACCAGGAGATCCAGGTAAGGGAGTGAGAGTTATCTTGTAGTCGCTATCACTGGGTAGAGTTCCTTTCCAAATAGATACTTTCTCAGAAATTCCATCTACTGGTTCACCATCTACTGCTACTAAACTCATTAATACTCCTTCTCCTGTAACTAATAAATTCAAATTTTGCCCAAGACTCCCAAAAATTATATAGTCAATACTTTCATTCCCTTTTAAGCGACCTTCAATAGATATAGGTTCCCCTGGCAATACATTCAGACGTTCTTCTGAAGTAATTGATGGAGATGGAATTATCACAGGAGCAGGAGTCTCCGGAATAGGAGTAGCATTCGGTAGTGTTGTGATAGGTATTTCTGGTGTTCCAGATGGTACAGGAACAACAGGTAATGGTGATGGCAAAGTAGGTGATAGTGTTGATGTAGTTGTTGGAGATGGGGATGAAGTGGGTATTGGTGATGATGGAGGAGGAGTAAGGGTCGGTACTGGTATCGGATTCATTTTCGTTGGTTGCTGAAGTTGAGGTTCTTGTTGTCTGCGCTTGAGGAAAAAATTAACTGCACTCCAAGATGCTACGCCAGATAAAACAACTAATACTGCTACTAATGCAGTTGCAACCCACTGGTGATTATCAAAAAAGCTATGGTTGCTATTGGGGTTAAGGTTTTGATTTGGAGTTGCTCCTATTGTTGGTTGTTGAGAAGATGAAGGATTATTTTGTTCTTGATTTATGGTAGGTAATTGCTGAGATTTGATATGGGGTAATCTTGCCAAAGCTTGCTCTACTTCAGTAACAGACTGATAGCGATCGCCTGGTTTATGACTTAACATTCTATCGATCATCTCAGCTAACCCTGGACTAACTGCTACCCACTGTTGCCAATTCCAAGTTAATGTGGTTTGGTCGATTAATTGTTGGGGTTCTTTTCCCGTCAATAGTACAACTACTGTAACTGCCAAAGCATATAGATCGCTATTTGCTGTTGCTCTTCCCAGTTGAATTTGTTCCCAGGGAGCGTAGCCAAATTTTCCTACATTTGTCAAGGGTGCTGATAAGTGGGAAGATTGAACTTTTGTTGCGAGTTCTTTAACTACTCCGAAGTCTATCAATACTGGCATTTGATCGCTTTCTCGCCTAATAATATTGTCGGGGGATATATCTCGGTGAATGATACCAAAACTGTGAATATGAGCTAAGACGGGTAAAATTTGTTGTAAAAAAGTTAGCACTTCTGCTTCTGAGAACAAACTATCTGTTATTTGACGCTCTTGCAATATGCTGCGATAGGTTTTGCCTTCGATATAATCTTGTAAAAGGAATAAACGTTGATTTTCTTCAAAAGTGGCTCGAAATTTGGGAATTTGGGGATGTTGAATTTGATAGAGAATAGCTGCTTCGCGAGAAAATAGTTCTTGAGATTTAGTTACTGCATAGGCATTTGTCTGTAGGGGAATAAATTCTTTGAGGGCACAACGCTCGTTAAAACGACCTGTATCTTCTGCTAGGTAGGTACGTCCAAACCCACCTTGACCGAGAATATTAATCAAGCGATAGCGGTTTTGTAAAATAGTTCCTACAGGAATTGGTGGTTGCATAATAATAAATTTAATTTAATAGGGAACAGGGAATATATAGCTGAAGTCAGAAGTTAGAAGTCAAAAGTCAGAAGTAAAATTATTGCTGTGACTAAATTTGAGAGGAGCGAGAATGTCCGCGCGAGTAATGGCGACTGCTATAGAACCCCCGATCGTATCTTCATAAATATGCGCGTTTTTTTTGCCTTGAGTCAGGAGACAGGAGACAGGAGACAGGAGGGAAGATGTGGGGAGAAATAATACAAAAAATTCAACACTCCTTCAGATGATTTTTCCTCAAAATTGATGGGCGAAAAGACTTGACTACCATAATTATATAGATATCAAATGGGTTCTATAATTGAAATGTGTTTTAGCTTAATATTTTTTGTATTAATAAATTTATCAATTTACTACTGACTGACAGATGAATCAATGAGTTCGCTTGAATATTTATAATATCTTTCAATAATTAATAATGGATAATTGATAATTGATAATTACCTCTCCCTAAAAGGAAGAGGACTGAATAAAAGGAAAATTTTTTCTTGTTTCTCCACAGCGAGTGAGAGGCTTTAAACCTTAATTATTCGGTAAAGGATTCGTAATAGGTAATGGATAATTAGCAATAACTTAGACAACTTCAAATCATAACTGATTATCCGAATATGATCTAAAATCTTCACCAAATCTTATTTTTACTTTTAATAATTATTTTATATCCTTATTTATTGCTTGATTTTTTCCTGTTATTATTATCAGTAGATCATCAGAAAAAAGGGGAAATGAGATAAATTTTTATCAGATATTTGTGATTGATTTATAGTATACAAATATCTCTATTATTCTCAAACATAGAAACAGTTATTCTTACTTGATTTTATCAAATAGTAGTTGAAACTCCTCCTTCTTCAGAACCCTTGATTTCTGAATATAAATAGAATTGTCTGTAGCCACCTACATCTACTATTTATGCTCACCTACTTATTTTTGCTGTTGATGGCAGAGTTTAATTTTAGGAAAATAATCAAGATATTGCCTAAAATCATAATCCCTTCCCATGTTGTTAAGGCCATTAAAAATGGCAAGATTTATGACCTTAACTATAGTATTGAGGTGAGCTTAATTTTTAACTATGAATTAAGCCTAGCCTTAACTGCTTCCTGCACTTTCTTTCCATCAGCCTTACCCTTCAACTGTTGCATGGCCGGACCCATCACCTTACCCATATCTTTAGGAGAATTCGCCCCTACCTGAGCAATAACTTCATCAACGATCTGAGCAATATCTTCATCAGACAATTGTTTTGGTAGATATTCTTCAAGAATGGCCAACTCTGCGGCCTCTCCATCTGCTAGTTCCTGACGACCTGCTTGAGTATACTGCTCTATTGAATCCCGGCGTTGTTTAGCCAACCTTATTAATATATCCATTTCTTGAGTCTCTGTCAGAGAATCCTTTCCTGCTGCCCTAGCATTGGCTTCCTCTTCTAGAATTACTTTTTTAATGCTACGAACTGTTTCCAGACGAACCTTATCTTTGGCCTTCATCGCCACTTTAATATCCTCTGTAATTCTGTCCTTTAAACTCATAATCTCACTCCGGATACCAATTCACTATAAAGTCATTTTACAAGCTATATTAATACTCTGTTAAGGTTTTTAGTCAAACGCAATGTATATTTGACTTTGGATCTTTGACTTTTGACTTAAGAAGTTAGTATTTCAGGACTTACGCACCTGCAACATATTTCCGTCCGAAGCGACCGACAGGGTTTGCGCAGCAGTCTGGAACAGAAAGCCATCTCAAATCCTAATTTTTCGTGCCTTATGCGTAAGTCCTATATTTATCAGAAAAATGGAATTTACTTAAGAGATTTTACGTTTTTTAAAGACCTCCATAATTTTCTTACTAAATATTCAACATTCATCTGACTTAATCTAGCAAATATTCTTGGTATATTACTAAAAAAACGATCTTTCTATCAATCAAAATACGGAAGAATATTTTTAGTTTGAGATGATAAGATCGCAATGAATAAAGGTGCTGCGAGGGCTTACTGTGATCCGTGCTACTTTACCAATTCAGGCTCCTGTGCCTGCCACTGCTAACGATCATAATAGATTGAGACTTTTCTCTGGATCTGCTAACGTTCCTTTGGCTACGGAAGTAGCTAGATATCTGGGTTTAGATTTAGGCCCAATGGTGCGTAAACGTTTTGCAGATGGAGAACTATACGTTCAAATTCAGGAATCAATTCGAGGCTGTGATGTTTATCTAATTCAGCCTAGTTGTCGTCCAGTTAATGACAACTTGATGGAAATGTTAATTATGGTAGATGCTTGTCGTCGTGCTTCTGCCAGACAAGTGACTGCAGTTATTCCTTACTATGGTTATGCTAGAGCAGACCGTAAAACTGCTGGTCGAGAATCAATTACTGCCAAATTAGTGGCCAATTTGATTACTGAGGCGGGTGCTAATCGTATTCTAGCAATGGATTTGCATTCTGCCCAGATTCAGGGTTATTTTGATATTCCGTTCGATCATGTTTACGGTTTACCAGTAATTTTAGATTACTTAGTAAGTAAGAATTTATCTGATATTGTTGTTGTTTCTCCCGATGTGGGTGGGGTAGCGAGAGCTAGAGCTTTTGCTAAAAAGTTAAACGATGCCCCATTAGCAATTATTGATAAGCGTCGCCAAGCTCACAATGTGGCAGAAGTGTTAAATGTGATTGGTGATGTTAAGGGAAAAACTGCTGTGTTGGTAGATGACATGATTGATACAGGTGGTACCATTTCTGAAGGGGGACGACTTTTGCGCAAACAAGGGGCGCGACAAGTTTATGCTTGTGCTACTCATGCGGTATTCTCACCACCAGCAGTGGAGCGTCTTTCTAGCGGGATATTTGAAGAGGTAATCGTTACTAATACTATCCCATTCTTAGAGGAACATCATTTTCCTCAGTTGACTGTTCTTTCGGTGGCAAATTTATTGGGTGAGACTATTTGGCGCATTCATGAGGATACTTCAGTTAGTAGTATGTTTCGCTAAAATTTGTTGCTCTGAGATACTAGCTCACGCTTTCCTCACGATTTTTGGGAGGGAAGAATTTGGAGAATTTAATATTCACGAAAAATTAATAGAAAGAAAATTTTTGTGAAATTTTGGGAGCTGGATATTTGGAAAGTTAGTCCTTTTTTACTGTCGAGGGTTAGACCCACAAGGGTCTACCTACTTCGGTTAATTATGAGTAAGGAAAATTTAATCTTTTTTGCTTATAGCAGAAGGAAGAAGAAAGAAGAAAGAAGGAAGAAGAAAAAATCTGACTTTGTCTTAGTTTTAAGTTTTTGACCTGTCCTAACCTTTGCTTCCACTGCTATAACAGTAGGGTTTATTCTATGCTCTGCTGTTATTATTTAAAATATTTTTTTCTAGTTATATTAAGTCCGTACAAATCGCATTTTTCAACTTAAGGTAGAAGTGGGTTTAAGCTATTAGATATTATCTTTTATTTTGCGGGTTTAATAGCCCACCGTCAACGGGAGTGTCGAAAATTGGGGTTATAAGACACAGATACCCGTGTGGCGTGTTGAAGACTATCCATAAGCAATTAGACCTTCTGCCTTCTGCCTTCTTCAACGAAAAATTAAGGTATAAAACCTCTCCATTCATAGAGAAAAAATCCTTTTAGCTAATCTTATTTTTGATAATAAGAGATAATTATTAATTATTAATTGTTAATTATTAATTTTTGAAGATGTACCTGACGCTTAGAAAATGCTATATTACTTCTTTCTTCCTGATTAATTTGATTAGATTACCTACTTCTGGAGAGTACAAAGTTCTCCCAAAAAACAATTTGTTTTGAAGACTGAAAGTATTACTGGCAAAGGCTTATAGTACTTACAGCTATGAATAAAAAGTTTTTAACCTTTAGATCGCTGAAAGCCTTAGCTAGCAATAGTTATTCCAAGAACTTTGCACTGTCTAGTACCTACTTGTGTTTTGCACAAATAACGAATTTATATAAAAAAATTATATTAAAAAGTGTTTCGGTACGGAAATGCTGTTTGCGGAGCATTCCGGTACGGAAAATACCGATCGCTAGTTAAAACTATTGAGGTTATTATATGGCAACTATCGAATCTCAAGACATGACTCTAGAAAAGTTATTTGATGAATTTTATGTCATTCCTGATTATCAGCGCGAATATGTTTGGGAGGAAAAAGAGGTCAATGAATTTATTCAAGATATATATGAAGAATTTTCTGAGCAAAATCAAAATTCCTATTCTGAGTATTTTATTGGCAGTATAATTGTTTGTAGTCGTGGGGATAATTTGTATGAAGTAATTGATGGGCAGCAACGGATGACTACTGCTTATTTAGTTCTCTGTGCAATTCGAGATTATTTATTAACTATTAATTCAAATGAACGTATTGAAGCATTAAAAAATAAGATTACTTCTCTATATACAGATGACTGGGGTAATGACCAGTTTAAACATAGGGTAGAACTGCAATATGAAGAAAGTAGGGGAGTACTAGAAAATATTGCTATGCAAACAAATTTAGACCAAATATCTCCTACTCGTTCTGTTAAACATATTCAGAATGCTTATGCTGAAATTAGAAAGTTTCTTTCTCTTAAATTTGAATTAGATGAAGTTGCTATTTCTTATATCAAAAAATTTTATGCTTATTTTCTCAAAAATGTTAAATTAATTCGCGTAACAACTGCTAGTGTTGCTCATGCTTTGAAAATATATTCAACTTTAAATCATCGTGGTTTACCCCTAGATGATATGGATTTACTCAAAAATTTGATTTTTGCTAAAGCTAAACAAACAGACTATGAGAAAATCAAAGTAAAATGGAAAAAAATTATAGATTTACTCTATCATTCTCAGGAAAGACCGATGCGTTTTTTGCGCTATTTTATTTTGGCAAGATATGCAGAAGATGGAAATTATATTGCAGAGAAAGAAGTCTATGATTGGTTCCTCAAAAATGAACATAGATGTGGATATAATACTGAACCTATTCTATTTGTGAATGATTTATTAGCTTCGGCAGAAGCTTATGTAGCATTTTTGTCAGGTAATAATCTCGATGGAACAGTAAATCGTTATTTGGCAAATATTCGCTGTCTCAGCGTTAATGTTAGGCAACATTTAATCTTACTTTTAGCTGCTTATCAATTGCCTCAATATTGTTTTATTGAATTATGTCGGCAGGTAGAAAATTTATTATTTGTGGCAATGTTGACTAGCGATCGCAATCAAAAGGCATTCGATGGCATGATTCTTAAGTGGGCCAGTGAATTACGTCAAATCACATCAAGATCAGAATTTAATCAATTTATTGCTAGTCAAATTTTTTCTAGCAAGCAGGTAGTGGCAGATAAATTTGAGAAAGCATTTCATAAACTTAATAAGTTATCATTTCAGCCTTATCAAATTAAATATATTTTAGCCAAACTAACACAATACATAGATGAAACTGCTTGGGGTAGTGGGGGAGGAATTGATGATTTAAGCAATTATCTTTTGAAATTAAATGTAGAACAAATTTTACCAGAATATCCTACTCAAAAAGTAATTTTATCTTTCGATAAACCTCGTGAAATAGAAAGTTATAGTAAACTTTTAGGTAATTTGACTTTGTTAGAAAGTTCGATTAAATCTGCTATTACTAATATGAGTTTTACGGGAAAAAAATTAGGCTATACTAAGTCAAGATTTCTATTGACTAGAACTATTGCTGAAAAAATTTCTGTTGGGAATAATACAACTATTGACTTAGCGGTAAAAGATTTAAAGACCTTTATTAAATGGGATTCCCACGCAATTGAAACTCGACAAGAAATATTAACTCAATTAGCTAAAAAAGTGTGGGATCTTCCTGAGTAGTCGAGTATTGCTAAATAAGGTTTGATGAAAAGATTGGTTTAATTATCTATTACTCTACTCAGCTATTTCATAACTCGTTTAACGTCCTATTTTGATATTTCCAATATCGGTCAAACCTTGAGCTATATCGGCTTCTGTGTACTGATTATTGAACTTGTGCCAAAATCCAAGTAACTATATACCAAGAGCGCTCGTTTCTCATTGCTAATTGATATATTGGATTATCTGGATCTTCGGGAATTTTATGACCTCTAAAACTCATTTGAATATAAGACCATACTTCTTGATTACCCCAACCATTAACTTCAACTATTTTAAGATTGTAGGGTTTACTCATTAACGCCAAAGCTTTAGGAGTAAATCTCCAGTAATCATCGAATGCTTTTCCACCATGTATTGGGTTGATAAAGCAAGTTGTATGACATATATATCCTCCTTGTTTAACAACTCGAATACTTTCTTCAAAAGCCTTGTAAGGATTTTCAGCAACATGCTCTAAAACTTGGTCTGAAACACAAAAATCAAAAAAATTATCTTCATAATTTAGATCGCTTAAATTACAGTCTGGATAACTACTGTTATAAACTTCCGCTTGTTTTAAACCTAAAATTCTTGCCAAGTTAGCACTCCCAGATACGGCCAAAATTTTTTTAGTCTTGTCATCTTCATTAGTCAATAAGTTTTCTAATTTTTTATACATATATAGTCGTGTAACATGAGATCTTTTTTTTCCTTTCTTTGAGTTCAAACAAAAAGTAATTAAGTCTTTTGTTAAACTGTTATTTAGCGTGGTGTTAAACATTTTTTTTTCCAAATATTAGCCGAATTACCGTTAGTAATTTAAGTATGTCTGTAGCCAGAATAAATTATAACATTGAATAAATAATAATTATGATCGAGTTTCATTATTCAGGACTTACGGAACGGAACTAATTTTAGTGGGAATATCTGAATAAATGACCAAATCATAAACCATATATCCCACATTCCGTACTTCAATTTGTAATATCAAATCCGTTTAATTCGGTATAAAAAAATGTTCCATCTTCAACCATTACCAAATATTTCTCGATCTCCCCATCTCCCCAGATACTAAATGGGTTCTATAAACCGGAAGGTGCGCGCAGGGGTAACATTCCCCTTCTAAAGGTTTACTGCTGAGTGCTGATCGCTTTTTCAAGTTGGCCTGCCCCAACTCAGCCTGGCTTTTCTCTCACCCATATCTATAGAACAGCCATAAAACCTCTTTTTTCAGAATCATTGACCTTTGAAAAACCTAAAGCTACATCAAGTCTAATTAAATTCCATATTTAACACTGATTTTTGAGAGGGAATCATTAGTATTAATAATACTAAAAGAATCTAAAAAAGCTTTAGCCTCGGGAAAATCTAAGTTTCCATCTTCAGCAACTACTTGTAAACTATATAATGTTGGTCCGCTAGGGTCGATAAATATTCTTAAAAGTAATCTCAAATTAGGCTTTACTTTTGACTGTAAAATTATTTCTCTACCTGGAAATCCTTGATAGCTAATCTTCTTTTCACTAATTATTATCGAGTTAGAATTGATTGCTGCTCCATCTCGCGCTCCATCTAATCCTTTTTCAACATTATATTGACTAGGATCGACTGGATATTTGATGCTAGAGACAGAAAAAAATCGTTGTTTTTCTGGATATTGGTAGAAAACTAATAAGGCATTAAGTTTTCCCAAAGAAGTATCAACAGATAAATTTTCTTCTTCTGGTTGACCAGGAAAAAAAACTGTATAAGTATCATCTTTAGCTGTGTAATTATACCAGTTATTAGCAAGATAAATAATATTGGTATCTGTAAATTCTGATGAATATTTTAGTGGTGAATATATAACTGCTATTGCATCTAAATTTGATGTAACAGATAGAATTGTAACTATACTATAAAATATAACAATTAAGGATGATTTCATAATATTAAGCTTAACTGTTTTATATCATGTTCCCCCTCCGGGGGAGCTATGCTAACGGACGGGTCAGTTATAATAGAATTTAAGGAGTGACAGTACCGACAGTAGCAAAGAGATACTGAAATTATCAATACTATTCTCCTTGATCAAAATAATATGGGTCGCGCAACCCCGCCTTTTAAGGCGAAATATTTTTGGAGGGTTGCTCACGCATCCCCGTTACAAAAATAACTTCTAACTTCCCCTCCTGGGAGGGGTTAGGGGTGGGTTGACTTCTGACTTCTGATACCAATTCCCATGCATTATTGCTATACTTGGGCCGTACTTCAGTTGTCAACTAATTAGCACAAGCAAAATCACTTTTTTGCTAATTTCAGCTAAGTTAATGTTAATTAGGGCTTGCTGATTAAATATCAAAGCATTGACTGATATTGGTTTCAGCCTTTTTTTGCCTTTAAAAAGTGCAAGCTTTTCGGTCGCTCAAGCTCAAAAAGCTAGTGTTTTGGGGCGATTATGGCAGAAAAACCACTCTTATATCATGTCCGGTTAAACAGTGATAAATAAATAACTAGGGAGGAGTCAGGAGTCAGTCCTCAGGAGTCAGAAGGAAAGAGGGAAGAAAGAAGAACAACTGGAGTTGAAGGAGAAAGTTTTTTTATAACTAATTATCCGGACATGATATTACAATTTTTCCGACTACCTCCTATACAATTCCCATTTCTCCTGTCTCCTGTCTCCTGTCTCCTGTCTCCTACCCCTACTAAAAGACTTTTGAGCGCAAACCCTAATTATTCTTATGTTTGCTTCTTCCCCACTCCCCCACTCCTCTACTCCCCTACTCAACAAAATGTAGAAAAGTTTTTGAGAAATGGTATGACTTTGTTAATTCCTATGCATTCCTCCTTTCCTCCCTCCTGACTCCTGACTCCTGACTCCTCACACCTAAACTTTAGCTTGAATTTCTCTCAACTTCTCCCCTACTTCACCACTACTTAATAAACTTTCCGCCTTAGACAAACCTTCGCAAATATCAGAGCAAACTCCACAACGCCATAAATAAAAACCTCCATTCCAAATAGCTGCTGACATTAACTGACTCACCTTACCCTGCAAAACTTCTTGCATTTGCTCTACTAACTCCGCAGTAGAGCCTAATGAAACCTCCTTTCCTCCACAACCATAGTCACTCGGATGTAACAACAGACGTTCAAATGTGGCAGAGTTGTCAGATGGCATCGATACCCCAATAATAGCTGTCCGGTCGCGAGGTAAGTCACAACTTCCTTCTAACCCCTTGACTGTTGTATAATTTTTCACACCCTGTAATTCCAATGCTCCTCGAAACATACCTTCTGTTGGAGGATGAACATATCCCGCAGCCAAATGAACTTCTCCTGAAAAGGGAACCCAAATTAACTCCATTGTTGCTAGAGGCGGTCGTTTACCAATATCTCGACGATATTCAACTAAAGCATCTGCCTGGGAAAAATGTTTTGGTAGATAAACAAAGCCTAAACCAGTCTGTTCAAATACTTGTTGCACCTGTGCCAGCGATAGTTTTTCCCATTCAACCCCTAACCCTTGCCAAATATCAATAAAAGGTACTCCTTCTTTTGTCGGCATTCGCGCTCCACCGTGCATCACAACAAATATTCCTGCTGTTGCCAAAATTAAAGCTGTGAGTGGGGTAACTGGTGCAGTACGCGATCGCCCATCATAAGGACAACCTAATACTGTCACTACACCCATCGATGGTTGACTTTGCAGTTTTGGCCCTAATTCGTTATAGCTATCTAACATTCCTGCCAATTCATCTCCAGTCGGACGTTTAATACGGTGAGCAATTAAAAAAGCGCCGACCTGGACTGGTTTTGCTTCTTTCAACAACATCATTCGCATTGCTGCTGCTGCCTCTTGGCGAGTTAAATTTTTCCCTGTATGGGGGCCACTACCAATGGTTCTGAGTAATTCTCGAAAGCGATCGCTCATTTAATTTTTCTCTCTGGTTAATTAGGTATTTATTTTTTGATTTTTTTTAGTTAGTTTACAGCAGTTTTGGAGTTGATCGGGTACAAAATTTTAGGACTTTAGGGAGTAGGAAGTAGGGAGTAGGGAGTAGGAAAAAAAGATTAACCTTAAAACTGTACCTCACGCTTCCTAAAAAGTGCTGTAATATAGAACCCATTTGAGATCTATATAATTATGGTGTAAGAGTCTTTTCGCGCATCAATTTTGAGGAAAAATCATATGAAGGAGTGTTGAATTTTTTGTATGATCTCTCCCCACATCTTCCCTCCTGT
>NZ_JAAHGM010000009.1:335589-343134 GCF_010692625.1 Okeania sp. SIO2C2 | reverse complement strand
TTTAAAAAATCTTTAACATAGTCTTCAGCGGCATCCTTACCTAATTCTCCGATAACTTCCTGAGCAATAAATTTAACCGCTTCACTACCCCCCCAAGCAATTAACCATTCAATCATAATTATTTCATCTGTTATATTTTAGTTCTTTTTCATTATAAAAAAATTAGGAAGAATTTATAGCAGTATAAATGAGGGGTAGTAGTCCAGTAGGGTGCGTTATATCATGTTCGGTTGAATACTTATAATATCTGTGGACCAAAGGCAGAAGGCAGAGGGCAGCTATGCTGAAGGGAAAGAGCAAGGTTAGAAGGCAGAAGGTTTATTATAACTGATTATCCGAACATGATATTAATGAAATGTAACGCACCATCTAGATTTGAATTTTCGCTCAGTTACGCTGACGCTAACACACCCTACTTCTTCTTCCTTCTTCCTTCTTCCTTACTTTTTCACAATCATTTTCTCTACTGCTTCCGCAGTCCAGTAGGGTGCGTTAATGAAATGTAACGCACCATCTAGATTTGAATTTTCGCTCAGTTACGCTGACGCTAACACACCCTACTTCTTCTTCCTTCTTCCTTCTTCCTTACTTTTTCACAATCATTTTCTCCACTGCTTCCGCAGTCGCAGGAGCTAATAACACCCCATTCCGATAGTGACCCGTTGCCAACAACACATTTTTAAACCCCTCCAAATAACCCACTGCGGGTGCTGGTTGACCTTCCGGACGCGGCCGCAAACCAGACCATTTTCTTAACACCGTTGCATCTGCCAAACTCGGGCAAAAACTAATAGCTCTTTCCATCACCGTATCCAACCTACTAGAGTCCGCTACCACCTCACCCGCATCATCAGGAAATTCTACCGTTGCTCCCACCCAATATTCATTTTCTCCCACTGGTACAATATGCACATCATCCCCAGTTATCACTGGCTGAAAATCTAGATTTCCTAGAGGCGATCGCCCTTGCAAATATAGAGCTTGACCTAATACAGGCACAATAGTAAATTTACGGTCAAGATTTGATTTACGCTTCAGTTGTAGAGACCTTAACTTACCATCTTTTATTCCTTGCAAACATGGCAAAGACCCCAACCCCGCCGCCACAACTAACCAGTCTACATTCGCCAAAACAGGAGCTTTTTTAGTTGGATCTAGACTTTTTGTCCGTATTTGCTGACAACGATATTCGTTATTTTGTAGCGCTATAGTATTATATTCCGCAACTGTTACTCCAAAATGAAAATTCACCCCATTTTGTTGAGCAGCTTCCACTAAAGCTAAAGTAAGCTCAACCGGGTTAATTTGTAAATCTTGAGGAGAATAAATAGCTGCTGTAACTTCAGATGTCTCGATCTGAGGAGAGCGATCGCGCAGTTGAGCAATATCCCACATTTCCAATGGTAAACCATCTGCTTGCCGAATATCTACTAATCTTTTCCACCTATCTAAGTCATCCCCAGGCAAACACAACAACAAAATACCATCACGGTTATGAGAAATAGGGCGATTTATTTTTGCTTCCAACTCAGGAATTAAATTATGATAGCTCTGGACGCTCATGCGCCTCATTTTCCAAGGTCTGCCTTTAACTTTGTGGCTAATTACCCCCATCAACACCCCCAAAGCAGCACCAGTGGAAGCTTGAGCAGGTGCTTGTTTGTCCAATACCGTAATTTTTAACCCTTCAATTTTACTCAGTTGATAGGCGATCGATGCCCCAATAATTCCACATCCAATAATTACTATATGAGTCATGTTAGCGTTGCTGAATTAGTGTATTTACTTAGGAGTCAGGAGTCAGGAGTCAGGAGTCAGGAGGGAAGAAAGAACAAGAAAGAGCAATAGAAGGAGAAAGTTTTTTGATTGCGATCTTATCTTGACATGATATCATACCTAAAATCACCAACGCCAAAAATTTATAATTTATAATTGAAAAAGAAAGAAGGAAGAAGTGAATGGGTAAAGTAGAAATTAAGATAGGGTACGCAGTGCGCACCCCATCAAGTAATATTGAAATTTATCGTCGCTACACTTCTGGTTGGGTGTAGGGTTTTAACTAGCTATTAGCTTTTAGCACTTCCGTACCCGAATGCTCGGCAAACAGCGCTTCAGCTTTTAGGAGCTCTGGTTTAAATCCCCGGTTTCTATAAACCGGAAGGTTTAGGAGAGGTTGAAATCTCCTTCTAAACATTTATTGCTGACTGCTGACTGCTGACTGCCGATCGCTTATTTAATTAGGGCTTGCTGATTAAATCTAAAAGCATTGACATATAAAGATTTTAGCCTTTTTGGGGCCTTTAAAAAGTACCTTATCACGTCTAAAACGCTCAAAAAGGAGCGTATTTTAGGCGCATAGTTGGGCAGAAAAATTCAGGGACAATTCTTACTCCTAACTTCCTCTAAATTCCCATTTCTCCCCTCCTGGGAGGGGTTAGGGGTGGGTTGTCTCCTGTCTTCTGTCTCCTGTCTCCTACCCCAGCAAAAAGACTTTATTCAGTAAACCCTAATTACTTTTCGGTATCAAACTGAAGAAAGTGTCAAAATCTGCTATTGCTTTTGTATACTCATTAGTCGCTTGCAGTTTGTCATTTGCTGCTGCTGCAACATCAATTTCTTCTAAATCCTGAAATACTTCCTTTGCTGCATCCAACACAGGTGCTTTATCCTTTGGCAATAACAAACTTTGGGTCAAATAGTTAGTCTTGCTCCGCAAGTCTCCTAAAGGCCCATGAATAAATGTATCTACATTGACCCAATCTTCCTTTTGAATTAGGGTGTTTAGTTCATCCATGCGATCGCGCAAAGCGACAATTCCCGTTGTGTACTGTTCAATTTTTTGTAATTGAGCATCTGAGTAGGTTGGCGGTGGAGCAGGGGATCCACAACTTGCCAAAAACGCTACTAACAGCGCCATCATCCATGCTACTATCGAGCGTTTATTTAACATCATCCTCTTTGAATTTATCTACTAAATTGAATATTCCATATTAGATTAAAAATGGAAATGACCATTTTGGCAAGGGGAGTATATATACTTAGGGTTTACTGATAAAATTGGTTGGTGGGGGTAGGACACGGGGACACGGGGACGCGGGGACGCGGGGACGCGGAGATTGGGGGAACAGACAACGGTTTCGGTCATTTTATAGCGCTGTGCGCAGGGAACAGGCAACAGGGAATAGGGAACAGGGGGAATACATTGCCGATCATATAAGACTTCTAGCTCTTTTGCCCCTACTACAATTTGTAAATATACCAGCGCTCATTGCTATATGTGAAGAAATTTTCTTGAATTTCAGCAAAAAATTAAGGTAGAGGGAAGATTGTTCCTTCTGCCTTCTGCCTTCTGCCTTCTGCCTTCTGCCTTCTGCCTTCGTTCATTTAATACTTCTAAACTGTTTTTCTACTACACTGACTAAAGTTTCTCGTGGGAAAAAACGGGAAGTATTAACAATTACCTGATTTAAAAAGCCTCCTGTCACAACATTAGACTGATTTTTTTCTAAAGCTTGAAGAGCATCTTTTACTACTTCTTCTGTAGGGGTCAATTTTGACATTGAAGAGCCACCTACAGATGGAGGAAATTCTGCTCTTTGGAAAAAATCTGATTTTGTGGGCCCAGGGCAAAGTGCTAATATCTTCACCCCTGAATCTTGATTTTCTGCCCACAATGCTTCACTAAAACTCAAAACAAATGCCTTTGTTGCACTATAAACTGACATATAAGGCATAGGTTGAAAACCACCTATTGAGGAAACATTAATAATTGCCCCGGATTTATTTTGTTGCATCCCAGGTAAAAATAAATGTGTTAATTCTACTAAAGCAGTAATATTTAATTGAATCATATTAACCTGCTTTTCTAGAGGTCTCTCGGTAAAATTTCCATAGTCACCGAAACCAGCATTATTTACTAATAAATCTATCGTTAATCCTTTCTGAAAAACTGTCTCAAATATAGAATTTGTTGCTGCTGGTGCTGTTAAATCTTGGACTATTACATCAGCCTGAATTTGATATTGACTTTGTAATTGATTGGCTAATTGTTGTAGTTTATCTTCTGAACGAGCTACCAATACCAAGTTAGTTTTTCTACTTGCTAATTCTTGGGCAAAAATTTCACCTATTCCAGAAGAAGCACCTGTAATTAATGCAGTTTTCATTTTATTCCATTTGAGATTACTTATGTAAAGTAAAGTTCTAAAATTACATTACATAATTAATCATAGTATAAAGGAATATAAATTTTATTAAATATTTACTAAATATTGAAATTTCCAGCAGTTTTGGTAAATTAATTAAACTAAATACCGGAGATAATAATATTATGACTTTTCGTATTCTATGCTTGGACGGTGGTGGTATTCGGGGTGTCATGCCAGCCCGTATTCTCCAGGCCGTTGAGCAACAACTAGGTAGCCCTTTAAAAGACCACTTCGATCTAATCGCTGGTACTTCAACAGGGTCTATATTGGCTGTAGGAATTGCACTGGGGAAAAGCCCTGAAGAATTGTTAAATCTATATTTAGAAAAAGGTTTGCAGATATTTCCTTACCAATCTATCTTATCGCCTAATCGGTTACCACTAATTTTACAATATGGTTTTTCTGCTCCTAAATTTTCAGACAAAGGTTTGATAGATGTACTTCAGAAGCAATTTGTAGACCTAACACTTGTTGATATTACGCCCGATCCTAATAAATTGATGGATTCGCTCAAAGTCTTAATTCCTAGTTATGATACTATGGGTCGTAATCCAGTCATATTTAAGAGCTGGGCTCACGACCACTGGTACGCCCAACTTCCACTGTGGGAAATTTGTGTCTGTTCCTCCTCAGCCCCGACTTATTTTCCTGCTTACCGGATCGAAAAGAATGGGCAAGTATATTCCTTAATTGATGGAGGGGTTTGTGCTAATAATCCTGTTTCTTGTGCTATGGCAGAAGCTATCAGACTATTACGGCAATCTTCAAATAAAAATGAATCCTTGGGAGACGTAATTGAGCAAATTAAAGTAATATCTATTGGTACTGGAGACCCAGCATCCCCAATTTCCTGGGAACGAGCTAGAGGATGGGGAAAAATTCAATGGGCAGTGCGTATTGCAGATATTTTCATGGATGCACCAACTGATATACATCAATATGTTGCCGAACAAATCATGAGTGTGAATCAAAATGACGAGCAACCAAGCTATATTCGTCTACAGTTACCTCTAAAAGATCCATTACTAGCAATGGATGATGCTAGACCAGACAATTTGCAGAAAATCATAAATAAGACAGATGTTTATCTTGAGCAAGTGCGAGGAAAATTAGAAAAATTCTTGCTCAACTGGTAGCTACGCTAGCTAACAAATTAACCAGGACTTACGCAAATTGACTTTTAAAGCACCATCTGTAGGGGCGAATGACATTCGCCCTCGCCATAATTATTGGATGTGCAAGAGTGAGTGTGATTAATGCTAACCTTTAACCCACCCCTACGCGATCAATTATTCCACACCGGGAAGCTAAAGTTCTTTCTTCCTCAAAAATAACAGTAGTTCATCTGTAATATCTCCAGACCAATGTTCTTGAGGGTAATGTCCAGCTTCTGCTAATTTAACTAACTTTCCATTTTCACAAATATTAACTAAATTTTCAGCTTGACTAACATCTAACCAAGGGTCTTTAGTTCCCCAAACAATTAATGTAGGTTGTTGCCACCCTTTAAAACCAGATTCAATTTCTGTCATTGACTTTTTTAAGTCTAAATTTTGCACAATTGCTGATATGGATCTACCAGCGGCAGAACTTTTTAGATAAGGACTACGATAGACATCTAAATCTTCATCAGCAACTGTTAAACAACTACCTTTTTCTAAAGTTCTATCTACAAATAGAGGGTCTTGAACAAGCATATCACCAACAAAAGGTATGCCTAATTGTTTCATTTGCCAAGGTAATTTTGCTGTAGAAGAAAGTGGTGTATTTAAAATAGTTAAACGCTCAATTTTTTCTCGATTTTGCAAAGCATATTGTAAACCAACGGAACCTAAAAATCCTTGAATAACTAGATAAAATCGTTCAATTTCTAGAGCATCAATTAGTTCTGTTAAAGCCTGAATAAAAGCTTCTGGTTTGTAAGAAAAATCTCGTTTATCTAATTTAGGGGATAAACCACAACCTATCCAGTCTGGAGCGATCGCCCGATAACCTGCTTCAGCTAATTCGGGCATCATAGCAGTCCAACTATGACTTTGAGCAGGAAATCCATGTAATAGTAAAATTGGCAGTTTATCTGTTTCGTCATCTGGTTTAGCTTCCCGATAAAACCATTCTAGAGAACCGACTTGTATATTTTTTTTCTCAATTGACATTTATTTTATTAATTTTTTGACTAGATTAACTTGGGGATTATATCATTTTATTGGAATAATTGATTGGGATAGGATTAAACTACTTTTTTTGTAGAAAAACTAACTACTTAGGGTTTGCTGAATAAAGTATGAGTGGTAGGGGTAGGAGACAGGAGAGAGGAGACAGGAGACAGGAGAAATGGAAATTATAGAGGAGGTAGTCGTAAAAATTGTCGCTCGTGATTTTTCTGCCATAATCACCCCAAAATACTAGCTTTTTGCAGCTCTTTAGACCGAAAACAGGCACACTTTTTTCGACCAAAAAAGGCTGAAAGCAGGATTTGGGATAATAGTATTGTCAGGCAATAATAATTAAAGGGTAATTTATCAAATCTATACTAATCTAATAATTTTTTTTCTGATTTTTCCAGTTTTTTGGAAATTTTAATTGTTCTAGAAAATCGTTTATTTCAGTATCTAGCCATTTTTTTTCTCTTTTACTTAAATGGGAATAGGCAAGTATAATACCTTTTTGAAATTTGGAACTTGCTTCTACTTTACCTCGTATTTTATAATTATACACCAAGTTTTTCCAGTGAATTAAAAACTTAGATTGATAGATTTGTATATTAGCTTTAATGCTCGATTGTACCCATGTATTCAAGAGCATCATCAAAGCACTCAACAAAACAATATAGGTCTGAAAGTTATTATTTTTTCTATAAAAAAGTGTTAGTATTAACAGGAAAAAATGAGAAAAAATAATAGTATAAAATGCTTGATAAAAACAGAACTACCTGATGGAATATTAATAATTAAGCTACTGGATGTTTTTTCCACAGTAACCAGACTTTCTGGAGGTTTTTGATGAGCAGATTTAACCACAGAATAATCATTATAAATATAAATATTTTCTGATTTATTACTAAGTACATTCAAAGCTGCTGTTGCCGACTGAAATCTATCTTCCCATATAGGTTCTAATATTACTTCTAACCAATTCATAAATTCTGGTGAAATTTCCACACAAGAACTAATATCTATTTTCATTCTTTTTTGAGGCAATTCACCTGGGGAACGATGGGTTAATAAATACAATAAAGTTGCACCTAAACTATATAAATCTGAAGCACAATAAGCTTTTCCTTGTAACTGTTCTGGCGGCATATATCCAATAGTTCCGACAAAGGTTCCACTGAAAG
>NZ_JAAHGM010000009.1:333557-335489 GCF_010692625.1 Okeania sp. SIO2C2 | reverse complement strand
GAACGATGGGTTAATAAATACAATAAAGTTGCACCTAAACTATATAAATCTGAAGCACAATAAGCTTTTCCTTGTAACTGTTCTGGCGGCATATATCCAATAGTTCCGACAAAGGTTCCACTGAAAGAAATTGTCTGACGATAAATATCTTTAACTGCCCCAAAATCTACTAAAAATACTTGACCATCAGGTTGTAAAATAATATTTTCTGGTTTAATATCCCGGTGAATTATTGGAGGATTTAATTGATGTAAATAACTGAGGATTTTTAAAATTTGAATCGCCATATTTTTAACTTGTATTTCTGTCGGATGCCAACCTTTTTCCACACAAGTTGCTAAAGAATTTCCCCACACTAACTCACGAATTAAATAAAAACATCTATCTTGCTCTGTATCAATATAAAAATAATTCAAATATTTAGGAATTTGAGGATGATATAAATTGGCGATAACTTTAGCCTCCCTCTCAAAAAGTTCTAATATTTTCCAGTCTTTTGCTTGTTGAAAAGAAACAGCTTTCAGTGCTACTCGCTGATAATTTGTCAGGTCTTCTGCTTCATAAGTAATTCATTCCTCCTTTTCCCAAAGTAGTAACAATGCGATATCGTTGAGCAATAATATCATTAGGTTGATGTAGGGTCATGTTCACTATCCTGTCAAAAAATATTTATTCTATTTCACTCCTGACTAACTCAGATTAATCCAATATTTTCCTGATTTTTAGACCTTTTTATGGGGTTTTAATTGTTTGATAAAATCTCTAATTTCAGCAATTACCCACTCTTTTTCTATTCTATTCATAGAATGGCCAAACTTACATTCACCCAAAAACGTAGACGTTTTTTTTCCAACTTTACATAAAAACGTGATAACTTCTCTACTACTTTGAAAATCCTGATCAATATAAACTCGCATTATATCTTCTGTTTTAGCTGTAATTGTATGACTAAATATCCAATAACTCCAGTTAATCAAGAACTTATTTTGATGTATTTTGATATGAGTTTTATGGAAACACTCAAATAATATATATAAGAAAAGAGGGGTAACTATTAATGAAAAAAGTAGCCACAGAATTATATGGTCTGTTGGGGATGACGCAGAACAGTATAAATAACTAAAAAATAATAGAAAAGGCATAAATATAAATAAAACTAGCTCCGCTTTTTCTCCTAACGGAGATGGAATATCTATAATTAAACTTGTAGATGTTTTTTTCAGAGTTACTTCACTGCCTTCAGGTTTTTGATGAGAGTATTGAACTGAAGAGGAAGCAGAATAAATCATTTCTGACTTATTACAAAGTACATTCAAAGCTGCTGTTGCCGACTGAAATCTATCTTCCCACATCGGTTCTAATATTACTTCTAACCAATTCATAAATTCTGGTGAAATTTTCACACAAGAACTAATATCTATTTTCATTCTTTTTTGAGGCAATTCATCTGGAGAACGATGGGTTAATAAATACAATAAAGTTGCACCTAAACTATATAAATCTGAAGCACAATAAGCTTTTCCTTGTAACTGTTCTGGCGGCATATATCCAATAGTTCCGACAAAGGTTCCACTGAAAGAAATTGTCTGACGATAAATATCTTTAACTGCCCCAAAATCTACTAAAAATACTTGACCATCAGGTTGTAAAATAATATTTTCTGGTTTAATATCCCGGTGAATTATTGGAGGATTTAATTGATGTAAATAACTGAGGATTTTTAAAATTTGAATCGCCATATTTTTAACTTGTATTTCTGTCGGATGCCAACCTTTTTTCACCCAATTTGCTAAGGAATTTCCCCACACTAATTCACGAATTAAATAAAAGCATCTATCTCTCTGTGTATCAATATAAAAATAATTCAAATATTTGGGAATTTGAGGATGATGCAAATTGGCAATAACTTTAGCTTCCCTCTCAAAAAGTTCT